>NZ_JBHMDO010000016.1:0-46523 GCF_042431225.1 Paenibacillus aurantiacus
CGCAAATAGGTACTCCTCCATCAAACGGCGCAGCCTGTAAAGCTTAACCTAACAGCATTGCGGCGGAGGGGGAAGGGGGAGGGACCAACTAGGGGGAGGTAACTACAAGGGGCGAGGAAAAAAAGGGTTTGGACGGGCGAAGCCCTTATCGTCAGCTGGAGAGGCAGAGAGGAGAAGGCAAATGGAGCAACGCAAGGAGGAGAAGTCGCTTGTGTGGTATTTGCATCCGCTGCGGGTGCGTTACCAGGAGACCGACCAGATGGGGGTTGTCTTCCACGGCAATTATGCGACCTGGTTCGAGATCGGCCGGACGGAGCTCGTGCGGCATTTGGGCATTTCGTACAAGGAGATCGAGGCTGGCGGCTTGCTGCTGCCTGTCGTCGATCTCGCCTGCAAGTTTATCTTGCCGGCCAAATACGACGATACGGTGCTTGTCTGCACGGCAGTCGAACAATTCTCGCCGGTTCGCATTTCGTTCCGATCGGAGGTAAGGCGCGTCCCGGAGGAAGCGTGGCAAGGAAGACGCTTCGTAGGCGCGTTCCCGCCGGGCGAGCTGCTGGTGGAGGGCGGCACCAAGCACGTGTGGGTGAACGCGGAGTTTCGTCCGAGCCGGCTCGACAAAGCGATGCCGGCGCAATACGCCGCGCTTCAGCGGGCTGTGCGCGAAGAAGGAGGCGAGTAGCATGCTGAAATGGATCTTTGCGGCCATTATCATCATTCCCGCAATCGAGATGTGGGGCATTATTCAGATGGGCCACCTGATCGGGGGCTGGGCGACGTTCCTGCTCATTTTGATCACCGGTTTTGCCGGGGCGTATCTGTCGAAATCCGAGGGGCGCAAGGCTTTAACCGAGGTGCAGCGCCAAATTCAAAGTGGTCAGCCGCCGGGATTCGCCATGCTCGACGGCCTGTGCGTCCTCATCGGCGGGTTAATGCTGCTCATGCCGGGTTTTTTCACGGATATCGTCGGCATTACGCTGTTGTTCCCGCTCACGCGGCCGATTTACCGGAAGTTAATTTACCGGTTCATCGAGAAGCAGATCGGGCGGGGAACCTTTACGATTCGCAGGTGGTAATCCGTATGCATGCGAAGAGGGGCCGCTACTTGGCCCCCCGCATGATGTAGCTATAAATATCGCGGAACACGTTCGCCTTGTGAATGGCAGACAGAATCACGAGCGATACCGGACCGATGATGAGCCCGAAGACGCCGAACAGTTTTAAGCCCACGAACATGGCGATGAGCGTGGGAAGCGGGTCGAGTCCGACGCTGCTTGCGAGCACCTTGGGCTCGAGCATTTGGCGTGCGACCAGAATGACGGCGTATAGAATCGACAGGCCGATGCCGAGCGAGATGTCGCCGTAGATGAACGTATACGCGATCCACGGCACCATGGCGGCTCCAACCCCGAGGTAAGGGAGCAGGTCGACAAGGCCGATCAACAGGCCGATCGAGATGGCATATTCGACGTTCAGGATCATCAGCCCGGCGATGACGACGCAGGCGGTAATGGAGATCATGATGAATTGGGCTCGCAAGTAGCCGAACAGCGCCTTCTGCAGGTCGGTCCAGACGACCGAGGTCGATTGGCGGACGGTCTGCGGGAACCAGGACGACATCTTGGTCACGTGCCGGTACCAGTCCTTGCTGATGAAGAAGGCGGCCAAGAGCACGACCACGAGAATGGTGGCGACGTTCGGAAGCGAAGAGATCAGCGTGACAATACCGTTCAGGATGGACGTCAGGATCGCGGAGCTTTTGGATGCCACTAGATTGGCCGTATCGGATATCCGCGAATTGATCGTATCTTGGTAGTTGGGATTTTCTTTGTAAAAGGTGCTGAGCTTATCGATAAAATCCTGGATTTCCGGCGCGGCGATGAATTGCTCGAATTGACGTCTCCACCACTCGATCGTGCTGTTGAGCGATTTGGAGAGGTGGATGATCTCTACGACGATCCGCGTGACCAGCGCCGAGACGACCGTCAGCATCGCGGCTACGAACAGCAGCAGCGTAACGGTGACGCCGATCCAACGTGGGACTTTCCACTTGCGCTGCATGCCGGTGACGAGCGGATTGATGGCATAAGCGAGCAGCCAGCCGATTACAAATGGATACACGAGCGGCGTGACGTAGATAAGCAGCAGGATGGTTACGGCAAGTACGAACAGCACGAACAGCGCTCGCCAAAGCCGGCGTGAGGTGGTCCGATCCATGAGCTTCCCCCCGATTGTCGTCATACAACGATTGTAGCATTGCCGTCCAGACACGACCAAAATTGACAAAAAAACGGAGTAAACGCCTCTCGTTAACGTTCTCTTTACAATTCATTAACATGTCTCGAATATTCAGCCCTCATACTGGGACAGACTCATGTTTTTGCCAGTACGCAAGCAAGATTGATCGATAACGGAACGTGTTCTTAGGAGGATCATTGGAATGAACAGACCGCTGCCCCCGTATGTGAACCGCGATTTGAGCTGGATAGAGTTTAACCGCAGAGTGCTGGAAGAAGCGCAGGATGCCGATAATCCGCTGCTCGAGCGAGCCAAGTTCCTGGCGATCGTCTCCAGCAATCTCGACGAGTTTATGAGTGTTCGGATGGCAGGCATCCAGGATCAGATGAAGGCAGGATACACGAAGAAGGATTTTACCGGATATACGCCGGCCGGACTGTGGAAACGTTTGATTAAACGAGCAGGCAAGATGGTTCAAGACCAATACCGGACGTTCCGCGAAGTGATGCGCGGCTTGGCGAAGGAAGGCATCTGCTTCCGGAATATTAACGAGCTGAACGCCGCGCAGACGAAGGCGATCGACGACTATTTCTACGAAATCGTCTTTCCGGTGCTGACGCCGATGGCCGTCGATCAAAGCCGTCCGTTCCCCCTGCTGCATACGAGGGAGCTGTATTTGGCCGTGCTGCTGAACCAAGAGGATCAGCCGCCGGAAGAAGAGCCGTTCTTCGCGATCGTCCAGGTGCCGTCGATCTTGCAGCGCTTCGTCGTCGTGCCGGGGCGAACCGGCAGCAAGAAGTCGGAGTTCGTCCTGCTGGAAGATCTGATCGAACGCCACATCGATACTTTGTTCAATGGATACACGCCGATCGCGGTGCATCCGTTCCGGCTGACGCGCAACGCCGACTTGACGCTCAACGAAGAAGGCGCCGAGGATCTGCTGGAAGAGATCGAGAAGGAGCTCCGCCGCAGACGGTGGGGCATGCCGGTACGCGTGGAATACGCCAAGGGGATGCATCCGTACGCGCTGCAGCTGCTGAAGGAAGAGCTGGAGCTGTCCGATAACATGTTCGAAATCGACGGACCGCTCGATCTCAGCTTCCTCATGCGCTTCTCTAGCTCGCTGCCGGGATACGATTCGCTTCGTTTCGAGCGGATGGAGCCTGTATATCCGCAAGAATTCGAACATTCGGACGACATGTTCGCGGTGCTACGGCAGCAGGACGTGCTGACCTACCATCCCTACGAATCGTTCGAAGCCGTAAACGACTTCGTGACGGATGCCGCGCATGACCCGGACGTGCTCGCGATCAAAATGACGCTATACCGCGTAAGCGGCCAATCCGCGCTCGTGCAGGCACTGGCCAATGCGGCCGAGGAAGGCAAGCAAGTAACCGTCGTCGTGGAGCTGAAGGCGCGCTTCGACGAAGAGCGCAACATCGCTTGGGCCAGACAGCTGGAGAAGGCGGGCTGCCACGTCGTCTACGGTCTCGTCGGTCTTAAGACGCACGCCAAGATCCTGCTCGTCGTCCGGCGGGAGCAGCAGATGCTGCGCCGGTATGTACATGTGGGCACGGGCAACTACAACGACAATACGGCGAAGCTGTATACCGATTTCGGACTTTTCACCTCCCATCCGGTCATCGGGGCGGACGCTTCCGCGCTTTTCAACGAGATTACGGGCTACTCCTCGCCATATGAATGGAAAGCGTTCGGCGTCGCGCCGACGGACTTGAAGGAGAAGCTGTTCGAGCTGATCGACCGCGAGAAGGCGCACGCCGCGGAAGGACGCCCGGCTCGCATTATCGCCAAAATGAACAGCTTATCGCATCAGGAGATGATCGATAAGCTGTACGAGGCGTCGCAGGCGGGCGTGCGCATCGACCTGATCGTGCGCGGCGTCTGCTGTCTGCGCCCCGGCGTGCCGGGACAGAGCGAGAACATACGCGTCATCTCGATCGTCGACCGGTTCCTCGAGCACTCCCGCATTATGGTGTTCCACAATGGCGGCGAGGATGAAGTGTTTCTCTCCAGCGCCGACTGGATGACGCGTAACTTGACTCGTCGTATCGAGCTGCTCTGTCCGGTATTCGATTCGTCGCTTCGGCGCATGCTGCTGAATGTGATCGAGCTGAACTTGAACGATAACGTTAAAGCGCGGGAGCTGCTGCCGAGCGGAACTTACGTCCGGACGCCGCTTGAAGGCGATCCTCTGCGCAGCCAATTCGTCGCCAAGCGCATCCGCGTCTGGAAGCGCTAGGCGAGGAATGCACGTTCTAGCGGAAGTGCGGTATCGCCAGATGAGGCGTCAGTCCCCACACCTTCTTGAAGTCGTCGGCTAAGCCGTCGACTTCTTTGCGTTCCACGGCGAGCGCGCCTTCCGCGCGCGTGGCCGACAGCAGCAGCTTCGGTCCTTCGATCGCCACGTCCAGGCGGCCGATTGCCTGCGTCTCGCTGCGGTCGAGCGCGACCGCCAGCTGCAGCACCGTGCCGAGCAGCGAGATCAGCTGCACGTCGTGCTCATCCAGAATCGGGCGGAAGGAGGCGGCGAGCAGCTTGGCCCGGTTCCGGCTCTTATAGGAGGCAATGGCCGCGCAGATGAGCAGCTCGCGGTGCGATAACCCCCACAGCTGTGAATTGATCATCAGATAGAAGGTATGCTTGGCGTATTCGTAATAGTCGATGCTCGCGCCAATCCGGAACAGCGACGAGGCGGTATCCAGCCACAGTCTGGCCCGCTCGGGCAACGGCTGGACAAGGCGAAGCGACTCCAGCAGCTGCAGTGCGGTCCGGTTCACTTGCGCGACATGCTGTCTGGGCATGGCGGGATGGAGGGCGGCCAGATTGCCGACGCTGTAGGCTAGCACGTCGGATTGCCTGGGCTGCTCGGGAAATCGCGTATCGTAGAACAGGCCGTCCCTAAGCCCCGTCCCGCAGACGACGTAGTGGGAGGAGCGGGCCACCTTGCCGAGCACGCGCGCAATGGCGATCCCGGGCACGATAATATCGACCCGGTCTTTGGACAAGCCCGGCAGCTTGCGGCGCTTATCCAGCGGCAGCTTGCGCGTCTGTTCGAACAAGTCGTCGACCTCGGCGGCGGGGATCGGATAATTGTGATGGCTCTGGAACGCATACTTCACGTGGGCTTGGTGGACTTTGCCTAGCGCGCGGATCGTGCCCCCGACGCCGACGAGCGGCAGGTCCGGCGACCAGCTGATCCAGGGCTCCTTGCTCACGGCGTCTTCCACGTAGGCTTCCAGCGCGCGCAAGTCCTCGTCCTGCAGCACGCCCTTCGGGGCGAAGCGGCGGGTGAGATTGACGCAGCCGAATGGGAACGAGACGGATTGCACCAGCGTGCGGTCGCGGAACAGCGAGACTTCGGTGCTGCCGCCGCCGATATCGATGAGGAAGCCGTCCGTAATATCCATCGAATTAATCATGCCAAGGAAGCCGTAGGCGGCTTCTTCTTCGCCGGTGAGGAGTTCAACCTTCAAGCCGGCTTCGGCTTCAATGCGCCGCAGCACGTCTGCGCGGTTGGCGGCGTTGCGGATCGCGGCCGTCGCGACCGTGCGAATATAGCCGGTGCGGTGATGCGCGCAGATAAGCCGGAAGTGGTTCATCATATCGACTAAGTCGGAGATGGCGCCTTCCGGGACATTGCCGCGCTCGTCGATTTGCTCGGATAGTCTTGCCGCCCGCTTGCTGCCATCGATGACGCGATGAGCGCCGTGCGACGTCCGTTCGTAGACGACCAGGCGAATGGAGTTCGAGCCGATGTCGATGATGCCGATGCGTTGTTCCGTCATGTGTGCCTCCGGTCGGGATAATTTGATCGTATGGTCTGTTCAGTTTTTGCCATGCCAACATTTTACCACTACTCGCATGCCGCTTAAAGAAGGCGCCGTTCTAGGATTTGAATAGGCGGAATTGTCGTTTATTCACAAGCTGCGATTTTTTTGGAGCGCCGCGGGAGACGCGTGTATTTTGTCCAAACATGAGGCAAACTGAGTCAGTATGGTTATATACCCGCACCGCTTCGGGGGAATCAAACGTCCGTGCGGGAAACAACAATATTTTTTGATGACGGCGATAAAGCATTTTTATGTCCGATTTTGTTCACTTCCCTGTCAAAATCCGATATGATTGAAGGGACGATTCGGATTAAAATTCCAATTATTGTTCAATTGTTGCCGCAAGGATACCCGAATTAAAGGAGAGAGAAAGATGACAGCAACCAAAGGTCTGGAAGGCATCGTCGCCACGACATCGTCCATCAGCTCCATTGTTGACGGCGTGCTGACGTATCGCGGGATCGATATTGACGATCTGGCAGAGAACGCTTCCTTTGAAGAAGTCGCATATTTACTCTGGTACGGCAAGCTTCCGACGCAGTCCGAATTGGACGGCCTGGTGAAGCAACTGGGCGAATATGCTGCGATTCCGTCGCAAGTCATCGAACAGCTTAAGCTGTATCCGAAGGACACGAACACGATGGCGGCGCTGCGCACGGCAATCTCGAGTCTGGCGTTGTATGACGAATCCGCGCAGGACATGTCGCCTGAGGCGAATTTGAAGAAAGCGGTCAAGCTGCAGGCGCAGCTGCCGACGATCGTGGCTGCTTTCGCGCGCATCCGTGAAGGCAAGGAGCCTATCGCTCCGAAGTCCGGCGTATCCGTAGCGCACAACTTCCTCTATATGCTGACCGGACAAGAACCGGACCAGGTTGCGGTGAAGGCGCTCGACCAAGCACTCGTGCTTCACGCCGATCATGAGTTGAACGCGTCCACATTCGCGGCTCGCGTTACCGTCGCAACGCTCTCCGATATCTACTCCGGCGTTACGTCCGCGATCGGCGCGCTTAAAGGTCCGCTGCACGGCGGCGCGAACGAAGCGGTTATGGTGATGCTCGAGGAAATCGGATCGTTCGACAAGGTTGAATCGACGATTAATGAGAAGCTCGCCAACAAAGAGAAAATCATGGGCTTCGGCCACCGCGTCTACAAGAACGGCGACCCGCGCGCGAAGCATCTGCAGAAGATGTCCCGCGAATTGGGCAAGCTGACCGGGAACATGGAGCTGTACGAGATGTCGGTGAAGATCGAAGAACTCGTTACAGGCCAGAAGGGTCTCAAGCCTAATGTAGACTTCTACTCCGCTTCCGTATATACTACGCTTGGCATCGCGCGCGACCTGTTCACGCCAATCTTCGCCATCAGCCGCGTATCGGGATGGACAGCCCACATTCTCGAGCAATACGAGAACAACCGTCTTATCCGTCCGCGCGCCGAATACACGGGGCCGGTGAACCAGAAGGTTACGCCGATCGCCGAGCGGCAATAGACAAAGCAGGCGCATCCCGATACGGCACCTCGATTCATGAGACGTGCCGCCTCGGAGCATGCCCGGCTTTTGCTTACATACCGCTTCACGTGGAGGGTGTCTGCGCATCGGGCGAGGAGCCTGGGCCGCGGACACCCGTCATGCTGTGATCGCCGCTATTCATCTCTACTATATTGAAGGAGGAATTCTACTCATGAAACTCGAGAAATTTGCGCTTCCAACTGAAGGCGAGAAAATTACGATCGACAACGGCGTCCTGCAAGTACCAAGCAATCCGATCATCCCGTTCATCGAAGGCGATGGCACGGGCCGCGATATCTGGAAAGCTTCCAAGCGCGTACTGGACGCTGCTGTAGAGAAAGCGTACAACGGCGAGAAGAAAATCGCATGGTACGAAGTGTTCGCCGGCGAGAAAGCATTCAACACATATGGCGAATGGCTGCCTAACGACACGCTTGAAGCGATCCGCGAATACATCGTTGCGATCAAAGGCCCGCTGACGACGCCAATCGGCGGCGGCATCCGTTCCCTGAACGTTGCGCTGCGTCAAGAGCTTGACCTGTACGTGTGCCTGCGTCCTGTCCGCTACTTCAACGGCGTACCTTCCCCGGTTAAGCGCCCTGAACTCGTGAACATGGTCATCTTCCGCGAGAACACGGAAGACATTTATGCAGGTATCGAGTACAAAGAAGGCTCCGCGGAAGTGAAGAAAGTGATCGAGTTCCTCCAGAACGAGATGGGCGCGAACAAAATTCGCTTCCCGGAAACTTCCGGTATCGGCATCAAGCCTGTATCGGCAGAAGGTTCGAAGCGTCTGGCGCGCGCCGCAATCGAATATGCACTGAAACACGGCCGCAAATCGCTGACGCTCGTTCACAAAGGCAACATCATGAAATTCACCGAAGGCGCGTTCAAGAACTGGGGCTACGAAGTGGCCGAGCAAGAGTTCGCGGAGCAAACCTTCACATGGGGTCAATACGACCGCATTAAAGAAGAGCAAGGCGTGGACGCGGCGAACAAAGCGCAAGCGGAAGCGGAAGCAGCCGGCAAGCTGATCGTGAAAGACGCAATCGCCGACATCGCCCTGCAGCAAGTACTTACACGTCCGACCGACTTCGACGTCATCGCGACGCTGAACCTGAACGGCGACTACCTGTCCGACGCCCTGGCTGCGCAAGTTGGCGGCATCGGCATCGCGCCAGGCGCGAACATTAACTACCTGACGGGACACGCCATCTTCGAAGCGACGCACGGCACTGCGCCTAAGTATGCGGACAAAGACGTCGTGAACCCAGGTTCCGTTATCCTCTCCGGCGTTATGCTCCTCGAGCACCTGGGCTGGCAGGAAGCGGCTGACCTGATCTACAAAGGCATGGAAACGTCGATCAACAACAAAACGGTCACGTATGACTTCGCTCGTCTGATGGAAGGCGCGACCGAAGTGAAGTGCTCCGAGTTCGCAGACCAAATCATCGCGAACCTGTAATCGTACGCACATAAGGGTGAGCGTTCAAAAAGTCGACGATTCAGCACCGAGAAGGTGGCGAGAAGGCGAAGAGGGAGGAGCGGAGTTTAGGCAAACCTAAATGAGCGCCGGACTTCAAGCCTGACCGCCAGATTCGATGCGTAATTTACGCCTTGATATGCTTCGTGATCAATTGGCGACTTTTTGAACAACCTCTATTAGTTTAAAAGCCAAGTCATCTGCCCCATACTGACTAACGTAATTCGGTTGTACTTGCCGGGAAACGCGCGTCTGCATGGGGCAGACGTTTTTGTACGCAACCCTTTACAATATGGACATTGGAGGTTCGTGATATGGCGATTAAACGTAACAAGATTACTGTGGTCGGCGCAGGCTTCACCGGCGCCACGACGGCGCTTATGCTGGCGCAGAAGGAACTCGGCGACGTCGTGCTGGTCGACATCCCGCAGCTGGAGAACCCGACGAAGGGCAAGGCGCTCGACATGCTGGAATCGACGCCGGTCCAAGGCATCGACGCCCGCATCACAGGGACGAGCGATTATGCCGACACGAAAGGCTCTGAGGTGGTCATCATCACGGCGGGCATCGCGCGCAAGCCGGGGATGAGCCGCGACGATCTCGTGAACACGAACGCGGGCATCGTCAAGTCCGTCTGCGAGAACATTAAGACGACGAGCCCCGACGCATACGTCATCATCCTTTCGAACCCGGTTGATGCCATGACATACGTGGCATACAACGCGCTTGGATTTCCGAAGAACCGCGTGATCGGCCAGTCCGGCGTGCTCGACACGGCGCGCTACTGTACGTTCATCGCGCAGGAGCTGAACGTGTCGGTCGAAGACGTGCGCGGCTTCGTGCTCGGCGGCCATGGCGACGACATGGTGCCGCTCGTCCGGTATTCCAACGTCGGCGGCATTCCGATCGAGAAGCTGATTCCGGCCGACCGGATCGAAGCGATCGTGCAGCGCACACGCGTCGGCGGCGGCGAGATCGTTAATCTGCTCGGCAACGGCTCCGCGTACTACGCGCCGGCCGCATCGCTCGTCCAGATGACCGAGGCGATCTTGAAGGACAAGAAGCGGATCTTGCCGGTCATCGCGCTGCTCCAGGGCGAATACGGCTACGACAACCTCTTCATGGGCGTACCGGTCATTCTCGGCGGCGACGGCATCGAGAAGGTGTTCGAGCTGGAGCTGACGGAGGACGAGAAGGCGGCTCTGGAGAAATCCGCCAATTCCGTTCGCAGCGTCATTCAGGTTGTAACAGGCGCATAGTTCCACTATACTCATGAAGTACATGGGACCCCGGCGGGATGAACCGTCAGGGTCCTTTTTGCCTGATACGGGAGGGGGAAACACGATGATGGAAGAAGCCCAGCGGCTGCTCAAGCAGGTATACGGGTACGATGCGTTCCGCAAGGGACAGAGCGAAATTATTAGCGGCATCTTGGGGAGCAGCGATACGCTGGCGATTCTGCCGACGGGCGGAGGGAAGTCGATCTGCTATCAGCTTCCGGCGCTCATGCTGCCGGGGACGACGATCGTCGTCTCGCCGCTCATCTCGCTGATGAAGGACCAGGTCGATGCGCTGACGCGTCTCGGCGTGCCGGCTGCCTATTTGAACAGCTCGCTGGACGCCGCGACCTACCGGGAAGTCATGCGCGGCTTGACGCAGGGCGCCTATAAACTATTGTACGTTGCGCCGGAGAGGCTCGACGGCACGATGTTCGAATCGCTCGCCAGCCAGCTCCAAATCCCGCTCATCGCGATCGACGAGGCGCACTGCGTCTCGCAATGGGGGCACGATTTCCGGCCGAGCTACCGCCAACTCGCGCATTGGATCGGCCGGCTGGAGCACCGGCCGCCGGTAGCGGCCTTCACGGCGACGGCGACGCCGGAGGTATCCCGCGATATCGCGGACATGCTCGGCCTGCGGGAGCCGAACGTATTCGTCACCGGGTTCGCCCGGACGAACCTGTCGCTGTCCGTCGTGACCGGGGTGGACAAGCGTAAATTTCTACGAGACTTCCTCCGCCAGCGGCAGGATCAGTCCGGCATCATCTACGCGGCGACGCGCAAGGAAGTCGAAGAAGTATGCTCGGATCTGCAGAAGCTCGGCCTTGCGGCGGATAAGTACCATGGCGGCTTGTCGGATCATGAGCGTGCTTCCGCGCAGGAGAAATTCCGGTTCGACGACATCCGGATCATGGTCGCGACGAACGCCTTCGGCATGGGGATCGACAAGCCCAACGTCCGCTTCGTCGTCCATTGGCAGATGCCGAGCGATGTCGAGTCGTATTACCAAGAGGCGGGACGCGCGGGACGCGACGGCGAAGAGAGCGACTGCTTGCTCATGTTCGAGCCGCAGGATGTACAGGTGCAGCGGTTCCTGATCGAACGCGGCACCCAGGATCCGCAGCGGCGGTCGATCCAGTCGGCGAAGCTGTACACGATGATGCATTTCGCCCGGACGGACCGCTGCCTGCTGCAATATATCGTCAGCTACTTCGGCGAGGCGGACGTGACGCCGTGCGGCAAATGCAGCAACTGCCTGGATCAAAGCGAGAAGGTCGACATGACGGAAGAGGCGCGCAAGGCACTGTCGTGCGTTGGCCGGTTGAAGGGGCGTTTTGGCGTGACGATGGCGGCCAAAGTGCTCAAAGGCTCCAGGGACAAGCGTCTGCTCGAGCTAGGCTTGGACCGCCAGTCCACGTACGGGCTATTCTCGAATTGGGCGGAGAAAGAAATTTCCGATTGGCTGTACTGGCTCGTGGCCGAAGGCTACATGCGGATTAGCGACGGCGAATATCCGACCGTATCGCTCGCGCAGGAGGCGCTGCCGGTGCTCGAGGGCAGCAAGACGGTCCTGCGCAAGCGGAGCACGGCGGCCAAGCGCCGCGCATCTGGTCCGTCAGTCGCGAACTCGCCGCTGTTCGAAGCGCTTCGGGAATGGCGCAGGCAGACCGCGGCCAAGGAGCATGTGCCGCCGTTCATGCTGTTCTTCGACGCGGCGCTGCGCGAGATCGCGGATGTCGCGCCGGCGAACAGCGAACAGCTGCTCGGCGTGAAGGGCGTCGGGGAAGCGAAGGTGCGCAAGTACGGCTTCGAGGTGCTGGAGATCGTGCGGAGATTCCGGGAAGGCGGGGCAGGTGCGGTTTCGGACGGGCTGGCAAGTGGTTCGTTCGATACGGCCAACCAGCGTGAAGGCGCTGAAGGCGGGCCGGATGCCCAGGGGCAAGCGGACTTGGCAGACCGGGCGGTGGCCACGCTTTCCGGAGCGTCGGCTACATCTGTACCAACGCCTCCGGACGATGAGTCTGCCGCTCTGCTCGAAGAGAATGCTGAACTGCCAAGCCACTACCAGTCGCTGGCGCTGCTGCAGGCAGGACGCTCGCTATCGGATATCGCCGCCCTGCGGGACATGAGCCGTGTCACGGTCGAGAATCATATCATTCGGTGCGCGGAAGAGGGCGAAGAGGTCGATTGGCGGCAATTCTTCTCGGAGGAGCAGGAGAGACTCATTCTGGCGGCTGCGCAGGAAGCTGGCGCGGACAAGCTGCGGCCGATCAAGGATTTGCTGCCGGAGGAGATCGATTATTTCGCGATTAAGGCCGTGTTGACGAAGCAGAAGTTGACGGCGAATCAAGCGTGATTGCTTTGAAAACTAAGCTTTCTTTAGTATAATTATGGGGATTGTGCATTAGAGGCATGAAGGTGCCTATTACCACTCAGGAGGAAATGCAATGTTTAAAATTATGTTGTTGCTGCACGTTATCGGCGCGGCGGGGATGGGCTTCTATCTCGTGCTGCCGACGCTCGTCAGCCGGGCTTCCAAGCTGGCTGGAGCCGGACAAGCCGGTCTGGCGGAAGGGCTTGTCTCCGCGAACCGCATCGCCCAATACTTCCTTGTTCTGCAGCTGCTTACGGGCGGATACTTGATGTCGCAGGGCGATTACGCCGTCATCTGGATGATCATTATTACGCTGCTGTTCTTGGCGATCGCCGCGCTCGGCGGCATCATCACGAAGCCGCTCAAACGCATCGCGATCGAGATTCAATCCGGCAGCAGCGCATCGGCGCACATCGCCAAAGCGCGCGTGCTGAGCATCGTCGTGCTGGTGCTGTACCTGGTGATCATCTACTTCATGAAATATCCGATTCTGAAAGACTAATAACGCCGTTCTAATAGGGAGAGTTCGAGGATGCAATCACCGGATTTGCTCACGTTTGGAGAGACAATGGCGCTGTTCATGTCGCCTGAATATCGGGGTTTGGAAGGCGCGGCCTCACTGGAGCAGAGCTTCGGCGGCGCGGAGAGCAACGTCGCGATCGGCGCGGCGCGCCTTGGCTGCGCGGTCGGCTGGTTCGGCGCGCTCGGGCAGGACCCGTTCGGCAGCACAATTCTGAAGCGGGTGCGCGGCGAAGGCGTCGACGTGTCCCGCGCCCGGCTGGTCGAGGGAGAGTCGACGGGGCTCATGTTCCGCGAGACCGTGGCAGGCAAGCTGGCCGTCCATTATTACCGCAAGCATTCCGCGGCAAGCCGGATGCGCCCGGAGGATTTGGATTTGGATTACATCCGGGGATGCAAGCTGCTGCACGTCACGGGCATCACGCTCGCGATTAGCGAGAGCGCGCGCCGCACGGTGCTTGCGGCGGTAGCCGCGGCGAAAGAGGCGGGCGTGAAGGTCAGCTTCGATCCGAACCTGCGGCTGAAGCTGTGGACGATCGAGGAGGCCCGAGATGTGGTGCTGCCCCTTGCTGAGCAAGCGGACTACTTCCTGCCAGGCTGGGACGAGCTTCGGTTGTTGTATGATACGGATGATTACGAGCAAGTGAAAGAGAAGCTTGCCGCGCTGTCTGCCGTCACCGTCATTAAAGGCGTCGGCGACACAACCGTCGTGCTTGAGGATGGCAAGGAGACGAGCGTACCGTTCTATCCAGCCGATCAGGTGATCGATACGGTTGGTGCGGGCGATGGCTTCTGCGCAGGCTTCCTGGCGGGCATTCTGCAAGGGAAGAGCCCGACGGAAGCGGTCAGAATCGGCAGCATCAACGGCTCGCTCGTCGTGCAGATGCGCGGCGACTGGGAAGCGCTGCCAGAGTGGAGCGCCGTCGAGCGCCGATTGCAAGGACAAGGCTGGGTGGAACGTTAAATGACGATGGATGCGCAGGCTTCCAAAGGCAGACGCCGGCGGGAGCAGATCATGAACGTGCTGAAGCGCCAAGGCCGCATCACCATTCCGGAGGTGGTCGAGCGCTTCGGCGTATCCGAAGCGACTGCCCGCCGCGACCTGGAGATGATGGAGAAGACCGAACCGGTCATCCGGACGATCGGCGGCGCGATGTACGACGGCATGAACGCGGTGCGCGAACTTCCTTTCGCGGAGAAAGAAGGACTGTCTTACCTCGAGAAGGAGCGGATCGCGGCGGCGGCCGCCTCGCTCATCGAAGAGGGCGACGTCGTTGGGTTATCCGGGGGCACGACGAATTATTTGCTCGCGAAGATGCTGAAGACCAGGCGGGGTATCACGGTCGTCACCAATGCGGTGAACGTCGCGATGGAGCTGGCCGGAAGCGAGATCGGCGTCGTTGTGACCGGCGGCATGATGCGGCACAACAGCTTCGAGCTGTGCGGTCCGCTCGGCGAAGGCATGATCAGCCAGCTGAACATCGGCAAGATGTTTCTCGGCGTGGACGGCGTCTCGTCGACGAGCGGCATTACGACGTATTCCGAGCAGGAAGCGCATATCGCCAAGGCGATGATTCGCCGGGCGCAAGCGACATACGCGATGTTCGACCATACGAAGGTCGGCCGAACTTCCCTGTTCTCGATCGCGTCGATAGCGGAGCTGCAGGGGTTCATCACCGATGCGCCGCTGCCGCATCATCTGGAGTCGGCCGCGCGGCTGCACGGCATTAGCGTGCATGTGGTTGAATAAAGGGCTTCGCCCCTTTTACTCCACATTTATTGCCTCCTCCCCCTTCCCCCTCCGCTGAGGGGAACCAAGCATATGCTTCCGAAGTGCGCTTTCCGTTGGAAAACGCTCAGACTTCGCCCTCTGGACACCCTTCTTCGAGCAGCAACCATTGTTCGCGGTCGGCGGGGTGGCTTAAGCGTGGCACGCTTTTGTCCTCTCGGACAAGGCTTCAGTGGGTTTTGAAGGGAATCCTAGGACATAAGCCTGTAGACTATGGGCTACGTGTGGCTTCACCTGAACGTTTCCCCTTAACCTCTAACAAGAATAAAGACCATGAGATTCGCCGTAAGGGCGTCGCTCATGGTCTTTCTTTTTGTCGTTGTAGGCGCAAGACGGGTTCAGCCCTCCCACATATGCGGGATGCTAGTCACCTGAATACACTTCGCAGCCTCTCACCCAGGTGCGGCGGATGTTGAAGTCGGCATCGGTCCAGACGAGGTCGGCCCGTTTGCCGCTCGCGATCGAGCCTGTCCGGTCGGCGATGCCGAGCAGTTGCGCCGGATTGCCGCTGGCGAGACGGCTGACCTCCGCGGGCGTGAGCTTCGTGTTGCTGAGCATGAAGCGGAACGCGTTCATCATCGTCAGCGTGCTGCCGGCCAGATTGCCGCCTTCCGCGAGGCGTGCGATGCCGTCCTTGACGATGACGGGCAGGCCGCCGAGATCGTAGTCGCCGTCGCTGAGGCCGGCTGCCGAGATCGCGTCCGAGACGAGCAGCACTTTATCCGCGGGCTTCGCGCGCAGCAGCACGTCGATGGCGGCCGGATGGACATGTTGGCCGTCCGCGATGATCTCCGCACTGATCGTATCGGTTGTCAGGACGCCGCCAAGCGTGCCGGGTTCGCGGTGATGGAGGCCGCGCATCGCGTTGTAGGTGTGCACCGCATGCCGCAAGCCGTGCTCTGCCGCGCCTTTAATCTCTTCATACAGCGCGTCGGTATGGCCGCAAGCCGCAACGATGCCGTTATCAGTCAGCCAGCGGATCGTCTCGTACGCGCCTTCCTTCTCGGGTGCGAGCGTCATCATCTTGATAATCTGCGGATACACCACGGTCCAGCGCTTCAGCCATTCCGTATGCGGCGGTACGATGTAAGCGGGGTTCTGGGCGCCGGACCACTTCTCGCTAATGAACGGGCCTTCGAGATGGACGCCGAGCAGCGACGCATACGGCATCACGCCTTCCCGGTATGCGGCAGCAGTCTTGACGACGGCCTCAAGCGCTTCAGGCGATTGCGTGACCGTCGTGGCCAACATGCCGGTCGTACCGTGGGAAGCGTGGAATTTCGTGATCGTATCGAAGGCTTCCGGCGTCGCATCCATGAAATCGGCGCCATAGCCGCCGTGCACGTGCACATCGATAAAGCCGGGCAGCAGCCAGCCGCCTTCGCCGTCAATATAAGGGGCATCGGCTTGATGGGCCGGCCGTTCTGCCGACACGTCGGTCGGGGAGACGGCCGTGATCGCGCCGTCTTCGACGACGACCTCGCCTTCGAACGTTGCGCCGTCCGCAACGATATGAACGTTACCGATTCGCCATGCTTGGGATTTGGACATCATGCAGCAACCTCCCTGCTTCTTGGTCAAGCAGGACAATGACGTTCGCGTGCGTTTGCAGCAGCGAGGCCGGGACCTCTGTCGTGATCGGACCTTGCAGCGCGCGTTTGACGATCTCGGCCTTGTCGGCGCCTTTGACGACGAGCAGAATCGTCTTCGCTTTCAGAATCGAACCGACGCCCATCGTGATCGCTTGCTTCGGCACGTCATCCATTGAGGCGAAGAAACGCGCATTCGCTTCCAGCGTTTCTTTCTGAAGATCGACGATATGCGTGCCGGCGTGCAGCTCGCGGTCCGGCTCGTTGAAGCCGATGTGGCCGTTATGGCCAAGACCGAGCAGCTGAATGTCGACCTGGCGGGACAAAAGCATCCCATCGTAACGCGCGCACTCCGCGGCGGGATCGGCGGCCAGACCGTTCGGAAGATACGTCCGTTCCGCCGGAATGTCGATGTGGCGGAACAGATGGTGGTTCATGAAATAGGCGTAGCTTTGCTCGTTCTCGCGCGGCAGGCCGACGTATTCGTCCAGGTTATAGGTCGTTGCGTCCTTGAACGTCACTTGTCCTTTGTTGTAGCTGTCTACTATTTTTTCATAAATGCCGATCGGTGTCGAGCCGGTTGCAAGGCCCAGCACGGCGTCCGGCTTGACGCTTAGCAATTCGACGAACAGCCCAGCCGCGTACTGGTCCAGTTCTTCTCGGGTGTCGAACAAGCGGATAATCATAGGTATACCTCCTAAGGAATGGGTCGTTGCATGTATGCGTAATATTCAGATGAAATGCAAAGTTAATACCTTTATTGTAATAGATCAAGATCGAGATAACAATAAAAATGATTATAAAAATCACAAAAATGATCATTACAATCATATGTGTCATAATGATGAACATGAGACACATAAACCGCTCATGTACTTTTGGGCTTGGTTGCGGGTCCGTACCTGATATGTCATGATGGTAGAAAACGCGTGGAAAGACATCATGACAATGCCGCACACGTAGGAACAGGGGAGGAGTCTGGATGGCAGACCAACAGCCGGGCGCTGCGCCGGGCAACCAGACCGCGAAGCGCAAGGCCGAACATATCCGGATTTGTCTGGAGGAAGATGTGCAAAGCAAAGCAGCCGGCAACGGGCTGGAACGGTACCGTTTTCGCCACTGCGCGCTGCCGGAGATCCGCTTTGCCGACATCGATTTACATACCCGCTTTCTGGGCCGCTCGCTGCAGGCGCCGCTGCTCGTCAGCTCCATGACGGGCGGGACGGCCGAGGCCGCGGCCATTAACCACCGCCTGGCGGAGGCCGCTGAGGCGCGGGGCTGGGCGATTGCGCTTGGCTCCATGCGCGCCGCCGTCGAGGACGAGGGGCTGGCGGATACGTTCCGCGTGCGCCATGTTGCGCCGACTTCGCCGATCATCGCCAACCTCGGCGCGGTGCAGCTTAATTACGGCTATGGCGTTGATCAGTGCCGCCGGGCGGTCGAGTTGGCCGAAGCAGACGCGCTCGTTCTGCATCTGAACAGCATGCAGGAAGTGTTTCAGCCGGAAGGCGACACCGATTTTCGCGGCTTGCTTGCCCGGATCGAGGCCGTCTGCAAGCAGGCTGGCATTCCGGTCGGGGTGAAGGAAGTCGGCTGGGGCATCGACGGCCGCACGGCGGTTCGGCTGGCGGAGGCTGGCGTCGCGTTCATCGACGTGGCTGGCGCAGGCGGCACGTCCTGGAGCCAAGTCGAGAAATATCGTTCGCGGGACGCGATGCGGGCTGAAGCGGCCGCAGCCTTCGCCGACTGGGGCATCCCGACCGCTGAATGTGTCCGCGAAGTACGCGAGGCGCTGCCTGCCCACACGGTCATCGCAAGCGGCGGTCTTGAGACTGGCGTCGAGGCTGCGAAGGCGATCGCGCTTGGCGCTGATTTGGCCGGTTACGGCCGGACGCTGCTTGGCGGGGCGACTGATTGCGCGTCGGCGGACGGCATGCGCGGCAGCGCGGTGCACGACCAGATGGCGCGGATCGAATTCGAGCTGCGGACGGCGATGTTCGGCGTCGGCGCGGGCACGCTGGGCGAGCTGCGCGGCGCATTGTTGACGGCGTATTAGCATAAGATGCGCAATATTTCGGAACAGGCGGTATATGCCTCTCGCGCGAGAGGCATATACCGCCTGTTCCTTTTCGCGCCGATGACGGAAGTCCGTTATCTCGACAACCCCGTGCCTTCCACATGAACGTCGACCTTCACGTCGAACTCGAGCTGAGGGTAGATCTTCTGCCAATCTTTCCAGGTTTGTTCGTTGCCCGCGTGCGTGGCCCGGTACCGGAGTCCGAAGCCGAACGGATCGACCCCGGCTTTCTGGATTTTGACGAGCATCCGCTTAATTTGTCCCGCCAATTGTTCGCCGAACTTCTGCTCGAGCTTCTGCCAGTTCTGATTGTAGATGCCGATAGGCGCCTCTTCGAACAGGCCGCTGACCTTCAGTTTCAGCCGCAGCACTTGCGTGCCGCCCGCGCCGCTGACCACATCGTAGCGGGAGGAGACTGAGTTAGCAGCCAGCACGACTTGCTCTTCATCAATCGTCGCGCGGATGGTCGACTTCTTGAAATGGTTGGCGATTTGGTTGTATAGCTGCGATTCCTGCGGCGTCAGCAGCATCACCATCTTGGATTTATCCAGCAAGGCGATCCGCGAGATGAAATAATCCTCCTCCTGCGGGGACTTGCGGATGAGCGGCAGGACCGGGTCCATGCCGTGCTCGCCGAAACGACGATTAAAGTCGAAGAGATAGGTGGAGATGGAATAGGACGACTCTGTCCCATCCTCGCCGAACGCAAGGAACAGTGAATTGCCCGGGTACCGCTCGGTTTTGGGCGCGATCTTCACGATCGTCTGGGCGTCCGGGCGCCCGATGGCCAAATACGAGACGGATTGAATGTCCCGCCTGCGCGTCATCCATTCCATCACATCGGAATAGTTCGTCTTGGCCAGCTTCTCCCCGAGCACGAACACTTTACAGTGGCCAAAATCCAGCTCCTTGTCCACATGCGATTTGGCCAGCCGCACGGCTTCGGCGATTGTCGTCGCCTGGAGCGTCTTCACTTGCGACAGCGCAGATCCCGGTTCGATCTTGGGCGAAGGGACGGCCAGCCGCAGCGTCACTTTGAAGCCCTTGCCTTCATCGGCGGGATCGATGCCCAGCGCGACGATAAAGAAGCGCTTATCGATATCCTTGAAGCCGCATCCGGCCAGTAGCGGCATAAGGAGCGTCAGCAGCAGAACCGCCAGAAGCCCTTTTCCCCTCATGAACGGGTTTTCCCCCTTCGCACGAGTATGAACAAGAACGCCACCGTTCCGATCTCGACGATCAGCCGGAAGCCGAGCCAGTATTCGGACAGCTCGAAGGTGATTTTCTCGTTGAACAAGTACAGGTAGAGCACCGTAGCCGCCACGATGGCGGCGCCGATGAGCATTCCGGCACGTTTCATCGGAACGCTGTCGATGTCGGGCTTGTAGTCTTTGGCCAGCCCCTTCAGAAATTCGATCGCTTGATGCCAGCCGGACGCCGTATAGATGAGCGTCAAATTCAAGTACATGATGAGGAACACGAAGATGACGCGTTCGATGAACCCGTAGTTCATGACCATCGAATCCGCCGTCAAGCTCCACACGTAAAGGTAGTCGTCCACGGTCTCCGTCCCGTGAAAGCCGATGGGCACGAAGAAGGTGAGTCCTAGCACAAGCATACCGATGAGCGGAATCGTCCAGCGGTGTCGAATCCGCACGTTCGGCGGCATGGTGCGATTATAGATGGCCATGCTCACGTACCCGGTGAAAATGTAGGATGCCGCGCCGATGGCGTTCCACTTCGGCATCTGCGTCCAATAGTTGGCGACCGTGTGGATCGCGTCCCAGTTGATGGCGTCACTGCGCACCGCTTTGAACAGGATGAACATAATGAGCGGCAGGTTGAGCACGATCCCCATTTCAATGAGGAAAATGATCGTCATCGTCGGGCGGGTCGCCGCGTAGAGACAGACCGCGCACAGCAGCACGAGCACGAGGAGCGGGCTCGTATCCGGGTTGATGAACCGGTTAATCAGCACCGCATACGTGACGACCGCGATGGAAGGGCCGATGATCCACATGATCGCCATGAAGAGCATGAACGGGAGCATGACCGAGCGCGGCAGAAATTGCTTCAAAATTTCCGGCAGCCCTTGGCCCGGAAATTTGCACATGATCGACGTAAACATCAAACACAGCCCCGTTCCGATGACGACCGACAGCGCCATGGACGTCAGGGCACCATGGAACCGATAGCGGATCAGGATATGGGGAACGAACAGCATCAGATTCAGCAGCGCGACGAGCATGATGTGATAGTAGAAATAACGGCTCAAGACGGCTTCACCTGCCCGATGTCGCCCGTATGCCTCTTCGTCGGCCCGATAATCCGGAAGTAGGGCTTGCCGAAGCTGCGCAAATCCGCTAAGTACACGATGTAGACGAAAATACCGACCGTGACGCCGCTAAGGCCGAAGAAGATCGCGGGCACGAGAAGCGGATATTTCAAAAATCGGATCGCAAATGACATGTTGTTCACCGGGATGACGAAGTTCGAGATGGCGACGACCGACGTGACGATGATCATGATGCTGCTGACAAGGCCCGCTTGCTGCGCGGCTTGGCCGAGGATGAGACCGCCGACGGTCGTGGCGGTGGAGCCGATATATTTGGGCAGCCTGACGCTGGCCTCGATCAGCGATTCGATCATGAACAGCATGATCATGACTTCGATGAACGAAGGATAGGGCACGGCCGAGCGGCTGCCCGCGATCGAGAATGCGAGCTGCACCCGGAACAGCTCCGGATTGTACGAGACGACCGCGACGTATAGCGAAGGCAGCAGGACGGTGAGAATGACGGCGCCGTACCGCAGAACGATCAGGAAGCGCGTCATCCAGAAGGAATCGTACTCGTCATCGACCGCGTGCATGAAATCGAAGAACGTCGCGGGTAGAATGAGCGCGAAGCCGGAGCCTTGAAGCAAGAGCACGACTTTGCCGGCCTGGAGACTGCTCGTGATCCGGTCGGGGCGTTCGGTGATGAGCATCGTCGGGAACAGGCTGCGCTTGCGGCTGCTGATGAGCCGCTCCAGCTGTCCGGCCGCCTGGACGAAATCGACGTCCAGCTTGCGCAGACTTTCCCGTACATTCGCGAGCACGGTCGGGTCGACCCGCCTGTTGTCGAACAAGAGCATCGTGCGCGTTCGCGACAAGTTCCCGAGCGATAACTCTTCTACGCTCAGCTCCGGCGTAGGATAGCGGTTGCGGATAATATTGATCGAGTCGATCAAGTCTTCGCTGAGCGAAATTTGGGAGCCCATGATGGCCGTCTCGACTTGGGTCTGAGGGCTCGAGTTGCGGATGATCCGGGCCGCGTCAAGCGTGAAGATTCGCTGCTCCGCGCAGATCAGCACGAAACCGCGAAGCAGCGTGTCCGTCCATTTGGCCACGTCGTCCAGCTCGGTGAAGTTCGGGTTATGGGTGAGCGTCGTCAAGTAATCTTCTTCTTCTTTCATGAAAGGGACGATAATGAAATCGCTCACTTTACTTTCGTCGCAGAGCGAGGAGATGTAGGCCACCTCGATGATCCTCTCCTTGTTCTGAAGCCGGTGCGTATTCAGATCCTTAGCTTGCGCCATCATGGTGCCGATCCGGTTAAGCATCGTGTTCGCGCCTCCCTTCCACTGCATGCAGATTGACCACAGTTTGGTTAGTATGCGCCGGAAGGGAGGCAAAGTATGCCAGAAATCTACGCAGATTTTGCCAGATATGCGGCGGGTACAGTACAATAATACGAGAATCATTCACGGTGATGGCTTGGGAGGGCGTAACGATGAAGGCGTGGTTCGAGAGGAGCTTCGGCTCTGACTATATGATCGTATACAGACACCGGAATAGAGCGCAGGCGGCGGCGGAAGCGCAGCGGATGGCCGGCTGGTTGCAGCTGCCGGAAGGGGCCGAGGTACTGGATATCGGCTGCGGGATGGGGCGGCACGCGCAGGCGCTGTCGGACATGGGCTATCGCGTCAGCGGCGTCGACTTGTCCGAGGCACTGCTCGCAGAGGCGAAGGCGCATAACAAAGAAGGGCGCGTGACGTTCAGCCAAGGGGACATGCGCGAGCTCCCATATGGTGACGCGGCGTTCCGGGCGACGGTCAATCTGTTCACGTCATTCGGTTATTTTGAGGAGGAAGCGGACAACGACCAAGTGCTGCGCGAGATCCGGCGCGTCCTGCGGCCGGACGGGCAGTTCTTGATCGACTTCATGAATCCGGCGTACGTCAAGAAGCATCTGGTGCCGCACTCGCGCCGGATTGACGAGCAGACGGGACTCGTCATCGAGGAATGCCGGTCAATTGCGGAGGGCTGGGTGACGAAGCGAATCGGGATCGGCTTGCCCGGCGAACCAGCCAGAACGTACGAGGAGCGCGTGCGTCTGCTGCCGCTCGAATGGTTCGAGCAGGCGCTTGATCAAGCGGGCTTGAGGATTGATCGCGTCTACGGGAATTACGGCGGAGCCCATTATGCTCCGGACGCATCCCAGCGGATGATTATCGCAGGGAGGGTGAAGGCTTGATGGCACGGACCGCTAAAGAGACGGAAGGAATCACGACTTGGCCGGGCGGCATTATCCAGGTCAAAATCCCGCTGCCGTTCTCGCTCAAATGGGTGAACAGCTATTTGGTTCCGGAAGAGGGCGGCTATACGCTCATCGATCCGGGGCTGCGCACGGAAGAGGCGGAGGCCGCGTGGGCGCGAGCGATGGAGGAGCTTGGCTTCGGTTTCGGGGATATTCGTCGGATCGTGCTGACCCACCAGCATCCGGACCATTACGGGCTCGCGGGTTGGTTCCAGGAGCGTTCGGACGCCCCGGTGCGAATGTCCAGGCAATCGCACGCGTATACGAAGCGGCTGTGGGGCGAGAACCGTTCGTTCAACGCCGAGCTGATTGGTTTGTTCGCCCTGCACGGCATGCCGGCCCCGCAGCTGGAGGCGGTCGCGGCGCATCTCGAGAGCTTCGTGGAGCGGGTGACGCCGCAGCCGGAAGTGACGTATCTCGAAGCAGGCGAGAGGCTGCGAATGGGGGGAGTGGATTGGGTCGCTCTGGATGCGCCGGGTCACGCCCGCGGGCAGCTGTGTTTCTACGCGGAGGAGGCCGGCTGGATGATTTGCGGCGATCAGGTGCTCCCGGACATCACGCCGAACATTAGCGTCGTGCCCGGCGAAGACGCCGATCCGCTAGCGCGCTTCCTCGATTCGCTGGCTGAACTCGGCCGCCTTGAGGTTCGGCTCGCCTTCCCGGGCCATCGGGACCCGTTCGCCGATTTTGGCGGCCGGATTCGGGCGATCGCAGCGCATCACGACCGGCGATTGGCTCAGATCGAGGAGCTGGCAGCCGCGGGCATGCAGACGGGCTACGCACTGTGCGAGGCGTTGTTCGGCGCACGGATCGCGGGTAGTGCCCACAATCTCCGCTTCGCGATGGCGGAGACGCTGGCTCACCTGGTGTATTTGGCACGATCCGGCCGTCTGGCCGCTTCGGAGTCAGCGGGCGAGATCCTTTATTCGCCAGCCGGATAAGAAGCCCCTTACGGGAGCGGACGAGCGCTGGTATAATGATATGGATTATCCTAAAAAATGTGTTTGCTAAGGGGTTCGGATCGATGCACGTATCGCGCTCGGAGTCGCACAAACAGGACAAGCAGCGAAAAAGCAGGCGGATGAAGCGACTGTTTATCGTGAATATGTCGATGCTGGCTGTCATAGGGGTATTGATAGCGGCCTTCTATCTGACAGGCAGCGAAAGCAAGGAAGGGCTCGATTCGCTTCGAGGCGTAAGGGAGCAAGGCACGGCGGCCGAGAATGGTTCGGTTGGGGACGGCGAGAACGGCGGCGAAGAAGCCGTCAAGGACGGGGCAGCCGGACAACCGACGGACGAAGCCGGCGAGGACGAGGGAGAGGTTGATTCCGGCGCAGGGGCGGATGGCGCAGCTGGCGAGAACGCCGGAGCGGCGGATGAGGATCTTGCCGGCACGGGCGAGGGAGCGGCGGCGCGCGAGCCGGACGAACAGCCGGACTCGCCTTCGGCTGGCGATGACGGCGCGGGCGATCCCAGCCCCGGCATGCCGGCAGACGAGGAGGGAGCAGGCGCAGGCGGCCCGGAACCGTCCGGCGAGACGGTCCGGTTATCGTTCGTCGGCGATATTCTGCTCGCGGCCAACGTCCAGGCGCTCATGGCGAAGAACGGGTACGATTACCCGTACGCCAAGTCGCTTTCGTATTTGCAGGGACCGGATTTGATGGCGGGTAATCTAGAGAATCCGATCACGAAGCGAGGCACGCCGGCGCAGGATAAGCAGTTCGTCTTCAAGGGCACGCCGGAATCGCTGCCGGCGCTGAAGGAAGCCGGCTTCGACGTCGTCAGTCTCGCCAACAACCATACGCTCGACCAAGGCGTAGAAGGACTGCTCGATACGATCGGGTATTTGGATGAAGCAGGCCTCCCGAATACGGGAGGAGGGAGCGACGATCAGGAAGCTTACGAGCCGGTGATTCTGGAAGCGAAAGGCGTCAAGGTCGCCTACGTCGGGCTATCTCGCGTACTGCCAGTCGGCTCGTGGAAGGCTGCCCCGGATCGCGCGGGCGTCGCGGAAGCTTACGGCGAGGCGAAGCAAGGGATCGAAGCGATCAAAGCGGCCAAGGCGAAAGCGGATTTGGTCGTGGTCATGGTGCATTGGGGAATCGAGAAAGACGACAAGCCACAGGAATATCAGAAGCAGCTTGGCCGAAGATTCATCGACGCGGGGGCCGATCTTGTCATCGGCAGCCATCCGCATGTGCTTCAAGGTTTCGAGACGTATAAGGGCAAGTGGATCGCATACAGCTTAGGCAATTATATATTTAATATGACGAAGACCGACAAAACGAAAGACACAGGCGTGCTCGACGCCGTCTGTACCCAAACCGGCAGCTGCGAGCTGCAGTTTCACCCGATGCGGTCCGAACAGTCGCAGCCCGTTCCGCTGGAAGGCGAACCGGCGAAGGCGCTGCTTGCCCGTCTCTCCGGCAATTCCTTTGGCGCAACGGTCGATACGCAAGGCTACGTGAAAGCGAAGGAGTAGATGTCAATGGTACAAGCATGCGCGCATCGCGGCGCATCCGGACTCGCGCCGGAGAATACGATGGCGGCGTTCCGCAAGGCGCTTTCTTTTCCTTTCGTGCAATGGATGGAGCTGGATGTGCAGCTGTCCCGGGACGGCGTGCCGGTCATCATCCATGACGACACGCTGAGACGGACGACGACCGCGAGCGGACGGGTGGGCGAATTCACGGCGGCCGAACTTGCGAAGTTCGACGCTGGCGCGAAGTTCAACAAGACGTTCGCGGGCGAAGGCGTCCCAACGCTCGCCGAGCTGCTGGACGAGACGATCGGCCGGTGCCGCCTGAACATCGAGCTGAAGACGTACGGCGGCCGGTATCCCGAGCTGGAACGCCGCGTGGTCGAGCTGCTGTACGATAAGGGGCTTCAGCACGACGCGGTCATCACATCGTTCGACCAGCAGGCGCTGCGCAAAGTACGCGCGCTCTCCGAGGACATTCGGACCGGCCTCATCATCGATGGCGCGCCTTCCACGCTTGTCGGCGATTTGCGGGAGCTGAAGGCCGACTTCCTGTCGCTCGGCCATTTTTTCTTGTCCGCACCGCTGGTTTCCGTGATGAAGGAGGAAGGCGTAGAGGTCATGGTATGGACGGTGAACGATGCGCAGACGATGAGAAAGCTGGCTGGCATTCATCCGGGAGTGATGATTTGTACGAATTATCCGGATCGGTATGCGCAGGCATTCGGCTTATAGAACGCCAAGGAACCGGCATCCGCAAGGAGGCCGGTTCTATTAGTCGTTATAGCGGTCGCGAATATCAAGCAGTTCGGGCAGCAGCTTGAAGAAGACGTCGACCAGGCGCGGGTCGAAATGACGGCCGCGCTCCTCGTGGAACAGCGCCAGAATTCGGCCGAGTTCCCACGCTTTCTTATAGACCCGGTCGCTGGCTAGCGCGTCGAATACGTCCGCAATCGCCGTAATTCGGCCGAACAAATGGATTTCCTCGCCGCGGAGACCGCGTGGGTATCCCGTTCCGTCCCATTTCTCGTGATGCTGGTAGGCGATGGTCGCGGCGATGTTGAGCAGCGCGCGGCCGGACGAGCGAAGCAGCGAATAGCCGATTTCCGTATGCTCTTTCATCAGTTCGTATTCGGCTTCAGACAGCTTGCCCGGCTTCAGCAGAACGGCGTCGGGAATTGCGATTTTGCCGATATCGTGCATCGGCGAGGCGATTTTGAGCTGTTCGGCTTCTTCCTCGCTCAATCCGTAGCCCCTGGCCAAGACGTAGGAGTATTCCGCAACGCGCTTGACGTGGTTGCCGGTTTCCTTCGACCGATTCTCGCCAATCTCTCCGATGGCGAAAATAATGTCGCGCTGCGTGGCGGCGATTTCCTCATGCAGCATGACCGATTCGAGCGATTTGCCGGCGTATGACGCGGCAAGGACCAAACGCTCGAGGTCAGCTGAGGTAAACTGTGCATCCTCTGTCTGTTTGTTGATCGCCTGATAGGCGCCGATGATGCTGCCGTCGCTGCCGACGAAGGGAACGGTGATAACGGATTTCGTATGATAACCGGTTTTGCGGTCGTTGTCGGCGTTGTGCCGCGGATCGGTGTACGCATCCTCAACAAGAAGGGGTTCACCCGAGGAGATCGCGTACCCGACGAATCCCGAACCGAGCGGAATACGGATATGCTCTACGCCGTGGGCGACCTTGGTGAACAATTCGCCGCGCGCTTGGTCGATCAGCCAGACGGTACAGCGGTCGGCCAGGATCATCTCGCGGCCCATGTCGGCCATCAGGAGAAGCACGCTGTCCAAGCTTCGTTCATGCGCGATCTTGGCGGTATATTCGAATATAATCCGAAGCAGCTGTTCGGGAGTATGCTCTTTGCGAGGGCCGTCGGTGCCCGCGTTATCGCGTCGTTCATTTGGCAATGCGAGACACTCCTTGCTGTTAATAAGTGGCGGGTTAGGTTCTAAGAAGGAAATTGATATTAGTAGCAATTCGACATGGATCTATGAACTCCTGTCGAATATAGTTGCGGTGTGTCGAACGAAGTTAGAGGGAGCTTACGATTAATGTAGCAGGAAATGGGGAATGAAGCAATGCATGATTGGATGGACATCTGGTGGGTGAGACTGCTTGCGATACTGGCGGGCAGCGGCCTGGCGGGTGCCGCCGCGTGGCGGGCGCGGGCGCTGTCGGCCAGCGGGGCTTGGTCCGCGTTCGCGATGGGGGCGGGTTTCATGGCGTTCGGGTCCCCGGTGTGGATCGGGACGCTGCTCGTCTTCTTCGTCTCCTCCTCCTTTTGGTCGAAGTGGAAGAAGCGGCACCGGCAGAAGCAGGCCGCCGAAGCCAACTACGCGAAGAGCGGACGCCGGGATGCCGGACAAGTGTGGGCGAACGGCGGGCTGGGCCTGGCGCTCTGCGCGGCGAACGCTCTCTGGCCCGCAGAAGGATGGCTGTATGCGTTCGCTGGCGTCATGGCGGCGGTGAATGCCGACACGTGGGCAACCGAGATTGGCGCGCTTAGCCGCTCGGCGCCGCGGTCGCTCTTAAGCGGCAAGGTCGTCAAGGCTGGTACGAGCGGTGGCGTGACGCCGCTTGGAAGCGCGGCCGCGGCAGGCGGGGCACTATTAATCGGCGTGAGCGTCGTCTTGCTGTCCGGAGATATGGGCTACCCGGCTGTTGCGGTGATCGCAGCTGCCGCGATCGGGGGGCTGTTCGGCGCCTTCGCGGATTCATTCCTCGGGGCGACGGTGCAGGCGATGTACAGCTGTCCCGCTTGCGGGGCGGAGACGGAGCGGGCGAGCCATTGCGGTATCGCCACGCGCCGAACGAGAGGCTTTGGATTCATGACCAACGACGCGGTCAACATGGTGTCCTCCGCGGCCGCGGGACTGGTCGCTTTCGGGATTGGCGTACTGCTCGGCTAGCGGCCGCGGCTAACGTGCAGACCGGCTAGCGCAAGGCGGTAGGCTTCTTATATGCATATGCCGCTCATTAGGCGTTCATCGTCTTTGCCGCTGTGGCAAAGGCGAGTCTGGTTCGTTGCTGCGCGGCCAACACAAATGAAAGAAGCTTTGCCGCATCGGTCCGGTAACCCGGATTTGAAGGGCAAAGCTTCTTTCACATCTCTCCGGCACGAATCGCGCGCCGCCGCGAAGGACGGCGCATCCCGATTCGACTGGAATGCCTTAAGCTGCGGTGACGTTCGCCTCCGCCGCGGCTTGAGCAGCCGGTTATTTCGTCAGCTCTTCCATCTGGCCGATCAAGTCCTCGAATACGCTCATTGCTTGCTCGATCGGCTCTGGCGAGGACATGTCGACGCCGGCTTTCTTCAGGATATTAATCGAGAAGTCGCTGCCGCCGCTCTTCAGGAAGCCGAGGTAGCGGTCGACGGCCGGGGCGCCTTCCTCGAGAATTTGCTTCGAGAAGCTCGTCGCCGCCGAGAAGCCGGTTGCGTATTTGTACACGTAGAAGCTCGTGTAGAAATGCGGAATCCGCGCCCACTCCATCTCGATGTCTTTGTCGACGACCATGCCCGGTCCGTAGTAGAGGACGTTGAGGTCGTAGTAGATCTTGCTCAGTTCCTGCGGAGTGAGCGACTCGCCGGCTTCGGCCTTCTCGTGAATGAGTTTCTCGAATTCCGCGAACATCGTCTGACGGAACACCGTCGTGCGGAACTGGTCGGCGTAGTAGGTGAGCAGGTACATTTTTTCCTTCGGATCGGTCGACTTCTTGAGCAGATAGTCCATCAGGAGCGCTTCGTTCAACGTCGAGGCAACCTCGGCGAGGAAGATCGTATACTGCGCGTCGCGGTAGTCCTGGTTGCCGTCCGAGTAGTAGGAATGCAGCGCGTGGCCCATCTCGTGCGTCAACGTGAACATGCTGTTCAAATTGTCCTTATGGTTGAGCAGGACGTAAGGATGCGTGCCGTAGGCGCCCCAGCTATAAGCCCCGGTGCGCTTGCCTTCGTTCTCGTACACGTCGATCCAACCGTTGTCGAAACCTTGCTGCAGCACGGTCAAATAATCCTCGCCCAGCGGCTTCAAGCTCTCATGCACGGTTTTCTTCGCTTGCTCGTACGTGATGTCGAGCTTATATTCGTCCACGAGCGGCGCGAACAGATCGTACATATGCAGTTCGTCGACCTTGAGGAGCTTCTTGCGCAGCTCCATGTAGCGGTGCATAAGCGGCAAATGCTTGTGGATCGTGTCGATCAGGTTCGTGTAGACGCTCTTCGGAATGTTATCGCCGTACAGCGACATCTCCAGCGCCGAAGGGTACTTGCGGGCACGCGAGTAAAAAATGTTCTTCGTCACGTTCGCGTTCAGCGTGGAGGCGATCGTGTTTTTGAGCTTGCCGTATGTATCGTACATCGCTTTGAACGCGGCGCTGCGCACCTCGCGGTTTTTGCTCTCGAGGAATTGAATGTAGCGGCCCTGCGTCAGCTCGATTTCTTCGCCTTCTTCGTTCTTCACCTTCGGGAACTTGAGGTCGGCGTTGTTCAGCATGCTGTAGATCGTATTCGGCGCTTGGCTGACGTTGCCGACTTGCGCGAGCAGCTGCTCCTCGGATTTGGATAGGACGTGGGCTTTCTGGCGGCGCATCTCCTCGAGGGTATGGCGGTATTTGGCCAGATCGGGGTTGGCGATGAACGCGTTCAATTGGTCATCGGAGAGGCTGAGCACCTCCGGTGTCACGAACGAGAGCGACTCGCCGGTCTCGACGGACAGCTTCTTCGATTTGTCGGAGAGCGCCTGATACGTCGGCTCGGCGGTGTCTTCGTGATGCTTCATGTTGGCATAGACGTAGAGCCGCTCCACGTGGAGGGACAGTTCGTCTTCCAGCTCGAAGCAGGCTTTCAATTGATTCGAATCGGCCAGCTTGCCTTCGTAGGCGGACACCTTTTTCATCAGTTCTTTCGCTTCCGCGTACTCCTTGTCCCATGCAGACTGATCGGCAAAAAGGTCTTCCAGCTTCCAGCGGTGCTCGGGTGCGGTTTCGGAACGTTTCGGTACGTGATTCATCGGTATCCTCCTCGGTTGGTATATAGTGGATGAGTCCGCTGACGCGCCGGGGGGCTTAGCCGAGACGGCGGAAGCGCCCGGCAGCAAAGACAGGGACAGAACTAGGGGCAGCCATTTCAACTGGAATCACGCTCCAATTACCGGTTTGCCCCTAGTGTGACCCGTCCGCGGCTTCATTATGACCCCATCGTTGCCAGGCTATAAACAATCAAGAAAAAGGCGAACGAGATAAATGCGATCGAGGCGATCGCAAGTCCTCTGCGCAAGCTTGGCGGAATGTTGTTCCGCTGCAAGATGACGATCAGGCCCAGCGAAAAGGCGGCGATGATAAAAATAATCGTTGCGGACATGTCCACGGCAGTAATCTCCCTTTCGCACAACCTATGCGTGCACGGTGACTGTTATTCGACAGGAAGGGTAATATTTCCTGCAACGGCCAATTGTCTTGCTTCCGGCAAAGCCGGATGCAACATTTGGCCGATCCAATTGGTTTGCACCCGGCTGTGCCGGGAGCAGCATTTGGCCCATCCAATTGGTTTGCACCCGGCTATGCCGGATGCAACATTTCGCCCATCCAATTGGTTTGCACCCGGCTATGCCGGGAGCAACATTTCGCCTAAACTTCGCGAAAACGCGCCATAATCTCGGCCAGCTCGTCCTCACGGCCGACGAAATCCTCGGCCCGGAAGCGGTTCTCCGCCCAGTGCATCAGCTGCGGACGGCTGACGAACGTATGGCATTCCTCGCCCCATTGATCGGAAATTTCGCGAACGACAAGCGTCTTGCCCTGGACTTCGACGGAAAGCATATTGTAGTTATCCGTTTTGTAGATTTGGTGTTTTTTGAACATATAGAAAGCCTCCATTATAAGAAAAGGTTATCCTACCATGATAGCGATAACGAGGGGTAGAAATCAAATGCAGCCCGTGTTAAAATGTGGAAATCCAGCGGGATCTTATTCGCCCGCAGGATGAGCAGAGTTGAGCCGAGTATAGAAGAGCCGAGGAGAGATGAGAGAAGATGAGTACGAAGCAGGAATACGCGCAGGTAGGCGTGGCCATGACGTGCCGCGGGTTTGACGAATACATGCGGATGTTCGATTTGAACGAGGCGCAGATTTCGCAAGGCGAGGTGCTGGATATCGCCGGCGGAGGTTCATCCTTCACGGCGGAGCTGTGCGCACGGGGCTTCCAGGGCATGGCGCTCGATCCGAGATACGGCTTGCCTGATGCCGATGCATGGATCGCCGAAGCGCGCGAGGAGATCGAGACGTCGACCGCTAAGCTTGCCGCGCTCGCGGGGCAATTCGATTGGACGTATTACGGGGATATCGACCGTCACCGGGAGGGGCGCGTCTCGTCGCTGCGGAAGTTCGCCGATCATTTGGCGAGCCCAGCAGGCAGATCGCGATATGAAGCGGGCGCGCTGCCGGAGCTGCCTTTCGAGGACGACCGGTTCAGTCTCGTACTGTGCAGCCACTTTTTGTTTTTGTATGCCGATCAATTTGGACCAGACTTCCATGAACGGGCCGTCGCGGAAATGATACGCGTCTGCGCGCCGGGCGGCACCGTCAAAATATATCCGCTCCTGTCGCTAAAATGGGAGCCGTATCCGCACTTGCCGCATATAATGAAAGCAGCCAGCAGGTTGGGAGGCACACCGGAGCTGTATCGTTCGGCGCTCCCCTTTATTCCAGGTTCGGAACAGGGCTTGCAAATTAAGCTTTGATTGCAATTCCTTGCCAGCAGGTGTATACTTGGACCAATCGCACGCGCAAGCGGCGACTTATTTTAGGAGGTTGTTCAATTGAAAGGAACAGTAAAATGGTTTAACGCAGAGAAAGGCTACGGCTTCATCCAAGTGGAGAACGGCGACGACGTATTCGTTCATTTCTCCGCGATCCAAGGCGACGGCTTCAAGACGCTGGATGAAGGTCAATCGGTCGAATTCGAAATTACGCAAGGCAACCGTGGACCACAAGCTGCGAACGTAATCAAGCTGTAAGCGAAACGTTCGAAGGCGGATATGGCGCAACCTTCGGTTGTCGCGATACCATCCGTCTGGACGCTCCCATAAAGCACGAATAAGCCAAAAACCCCTGACGAGTCAGGGGTTTCTTTTTGTTATGCGGCATTCTTAATGCGGCCGATTCCGCTGTACTTGTCCTCACGATTAAGGCAAGCGGTTCTCCGCCCGACGGTTCAGCATATGTTTCGTTAGGAAGCCGACTGCGGCCAACAGCGCAAGCGCCATGGCAAGCTGGTAGAAGCGCGACCGGCCGAAGTATTCGAACACGCTGCCGCCCGCCGTGCCGCTAATAATGCCGGCGAAGCCGGACCATACGATCGCGTAGACGGCCTGACCCGAGGAACGGAATTCGTCGGGAATGACGGTTGAGAGATAGCGAAGCGCCGTGGCGAAGTAGATGCCGAACGTCACGCTATGCATCGCCTGCACCGGGATGATCCACTCGGGGGTGTCAATGATGCTGACGAGCCAGAAACGAATGGCATACATGATACAAGCGATGGCGAGCAGCGGCAGTTCTTTGTATTTGTGGCCGTACTTGCCGAGCAAGAATAGAATCGGGATTTCGCTGACGGCCGAGACGAGCCAAGCAAGCCCGACGAGCGAATCGCTCGCGCCCATCTCTCGCATCGTCACGGCTAGGAACCCTTCGTACATCCGGTGCGAGATCGAGATGACGAGCACGATCAGGAAGAAGATCAGAATATCGGGCTTGCGGATGAGCTGGAAGAAGCCGCCGAATTCCATTTTGCGAAGCGAGCCTTGATAGTCCTTCAGCGTAAAGGAGAAGGCGAGCGTCGTGCCGACCGTCAGGAGCGCCAGCACCAGTGTCAAATCCGAGCCGGTCTGCTTGAGCAGCAGCCCGAACCCGTACGCCGACAAGGCGAAGCCGAGCGAGCCGAAAATGCGCACGAGTGAATAAGGTCTGCCGGTATACTGGGTGGAGAGCAGGATTAAGCTGTCGGTTAGCGGGTTCATCGGCGTCTGGAAGAAGTAGAACGCGACCATCACCAAGCAGACGCTGGCGAAAGCCGTGCTCTGGAACAGCAGCGCGACCATGATCAGTTGGCCGATCAGCAGCAGGTGGAAGATCTTCTTGAGCGTCCGGTATTTGTCGCTGGCGATGCCTAGAAGCAGGTTGGCGAAAATCGAGATGAACGGTCCTGTCGAATACAGAATCCCGATCTGCGACGTGCTGAACCCTTTATCCATGAAATAAAGGGGCAGGAACGAAACGATAACTGCCTGCGTCATATATACCGAGAAGGTGAAGGAACGAAGCAGGTTCGTCTCTTTAGCCGCCGTTGCGCGCCGCGCCCGCGGGTCTTGATCGCCTGGCCGCGAAGCGTCGGGGACCGGTTCTGTTGCTTCCATCGCGTGTAACCTCCGTCTGACAATATCATGAATGTTTTGTAAATCAGTATAGCATGGATAATACGGACGCTTGCGCCTTGTTTGTTGCATAATATTCGGAAATTGCAGGGAGGGGCGGAAGTCTGACTTTTGAAAGCGGCCTGCGCGCAATAGACTGGATTATTACGGTATGAAATGGTACATTAGTGCTGGAGGGTTGGTACGGTGAATCATGTTTTCGTGTTTAACGAAAGGCTTGGGATCGCCCTTCCGACGCTTACGCGGGAATGGGACGGCTATAGCGAGGCCGAACGGACGGCCATCGTTGAGCAGTGGGAGACTATCCGCGGACGTATTCCGGATTTGGTGGTCCGGTTCGAGGTTCTCATCAATGAGAAGCAGGCGCTCCTCTGCGAGGAAGACGATTTCGAGCGGTCGTGCCTGCTCAATTCGGATATTGCCGAACTGGCCAGCAGAATCAACGATTTGCATATTTGGTACCGGATCGATCAGGAGATTGAGCCACGCCGTCATGCCTAGTCGGACCGCGGTCGAAGGAGGACGCCTCACATCATGAACCGTTTAATATCGAGAAGACGCGTTCCGGCTTCGCCCGTGAAACTGATGTACCGCATGTACAAATACATTTTGCCGGAAGTGAAGGCTGAGCTCGGCCGACTGCGCGAGCTGGCTGAGGCGATCCCCGACGGAGAGCTTCGGACGCAGGCGCTCGCCAGCATGGCGAGCAAGGAATTCCACTGCCAAGGCGGCGGCGTCTATGCCGCGGCCGATTTGGGCAACCGGCACATCTTGATTCCGCTCATCGTATCGCTCCAGACCATCAGCGATTACCTGGATAATCTGTGCGATAGAAGCACTTCGCTCGATCCGGACGATTTCCGCCTATTGCATCAATCGATGCTGGATGCAGTCGATCCGGATGCGCAAGCGCGAGATTATTACGCGCTGCGGGCTGAACGCGAGGACGGTGGTTATCTGGGAGAGCTGGTTCGCACTTGCCAGCGCAGCATCCGCATGCTGCCGGGGTACAAGAGCGCGCAGCCCCACGTCCGGGAGCTGGTGGAGTTGTACGGGGATCTCCAGGTGTACAAGCATATCCGCAAGGATTTGCGAGAACCCAAGCTGCTTGCATGGTGGGACGTCCATCAGAAGCGTTACGGTGATCTGCGCTGGAACGAATTCGCGGCGGCGACGGGCTCGACTCTCGGGATGTTCATGCTGTTCCAGGCGGCTTGCGACCCGGCGCTCACCGAGAGTCAAGCGAGCGGAATTCGAAGCGCTTATTTTCCGCATGTATGCGGTCTCCATATTCTGCTCGATTACTTAATCGATCAAGAGGAGGACCGAGTTGGCGGAGATTTGAACTTCTGTAATTACTATGACGATCAGACTCAGCTAATCATGCGGCTTGGCGAGTTCGTCGAGCGCGCGAGAGCGGATGTTCGAAGGTTGCCTGCGTGGCGGTTTCACCGGATGATTATCGAAGGGCTGCTCGCGCTCTACCTTTCCGATCCGAAAGTGCGGATGCAAGACAGCGTCCGCCTCGTATCGAGAAGGCTGATGCGGGGTAGTCCCCTCACCCGATTATTCTTCTGGGGGAACAGCGTATGGATTCGCAAGCAACAATCTTAAACCATAGACATATGTCATCTTGAGGAGTGGAAGATTATGACAGCAGTAAAATCGATTGCAGTACTTACAAGCGGTGGCGACTCGCAGGGCATGAACGCGGCTGTGCGTTCGGTCGTTCGGAGCGCCCTGTACCACGGTCTCGAAGTCTACGGCGTGCAGCGCGGCTATCAAGGTTTGCTCAACGACGATCTGCGTCCGATGGACCTGCGCAGCGTGGGTGATATCATCCAACGCGGCGGCACAATTCTGCAGACCGCGCGCTGTAAAGAGTTTCTGACGCCGGAAGGGCAGCAGAGAGGCGCAGACATCCTGCGCGAACGCGGCGTCGACGGCTTGGTCGTCATCGGAGGCGACGGCTCCTACCAAGGCGCGAACAAGTTGAGCAAGCTAGGCATCAAGACGATGGGTCTGCCGGGCACGATCGACAACGACATTCCGTTCACGGACTACACAATCGGTTTCGACACGGCGGTGAGCATCGTGGTTGACGCGATCAACAAGCTGCGCGATACGATGACCTCGCACGAGCGTTCCTCGGTCGTGGAAGTAATGGGCCGTCATTGCGGCGATATCGCCCTGTACGCGGGTCTAGCTAGCGGCGCGGAGACGATTCTCGTACCGGAGGTGCCGTTCGACCTGGATTTGGTCGCGCGCAGAATGCAGGAGAACTTCCAATCCGGCAAACGCCACAGCATCATCCTCGTCGCGGAAGGTGTCGGCAGCGGCGAAGATATCGCGCAAGGCATCACGCAGCGCAACGGCATCGAGCCGCGCGTGACGGTGCTCGGCCATATTCAACGCGGCGGCAGCCCGACGCACAACGACCGGATCCTGGCGAGCCAGCTGGGCGACTTCGCGGTGCGCAAGCTGATGGAAGGCGACTCGGGCAAAGCGTGCGGCATCATCAACGGTGAGCTTGTCGTGACGGATATTGACAAGGTTGTCCACACGAAGAAGCCATTCAACATGGACATGTATAACCTGGCAAGCCGCTTGTCGCTATAATAGAACAGTACAGATGCCTTATGGACAAGGCGCCGATGAGCGCCGGATCCGTAGGGCTTTTTTGTTTGCGAATCGGCCAGCTCGGCTCCCAGGCATTGCAAAAAGGCAGCTTCCCTGCCATGATGCATGACGAAGGGAGCTGCCTTTTCGTAAGGGTAGAATTAATAGATAACGTCCGAGGTATATTTGTTGCCTGCGTTCCAGAGCAAGTACTCGTCGATGCCGGTATCTTTCAAAGCTTTGATCTGCGCCTCGACTTCTGTCTTGCCGTATTTGATATAGTGGCCCTTGCCAAGCCAGCTGGCGGTGAAGTCCTGAATCCACGGCCGGATGACCGGCTTGAAGGACCCGATCGGATCCAGTTTCTTGTGTGTGTCGACCATCGAGCCTTTGATCGTCGCGTACGGATTCGTATCCGGCTCCTTGACGCCGAACCAGCCGGTGCTGTAATGGCTCGGATACACCATCGGGCAGATCACGTCGACGTATTTCGAGATCTTGACGAAATCTTGGCCGATGCCTTCCGCGGCGGGAACCGAAGCGGCATAGCCGAATATATCGACGGACACGCGCACGCCAAGCGGCTCCAGCTGGGCCTTGGCGTATTTGACGAACCCGGCAACTGCGTCGACGCGGCTTTCCTTCGTCTTGTCGAATACGAGACTGTCCGCCTTCTTCTCGAAACCTTCCGGGAAGCGGACATAATCGAACTGAATTTCCTTGAAGCCGAGCTTAACGGCTTCCTTGGCGATCGCGATATTGTAATCCCAGACTTCCTTCTTGTACGGGTTGACGAAGCTGTCGCCTTTCCCGTTCGCCCAGACCGAACCGTCTTGGCGGCGATAGCTCAGCTCGGGATGGCTGCGAGCCAGGATCGTGTCCTTGAAGACGACGATACGCGCGATCGGATATACGTCGTGGTCGCTCAATTTCTTCATCAAGGCGGGCATATCGCGTATGTATTTCTGTGGCTTGCCAAGCTTGAGCAGCTCTTGGTTCTCGGTCGGGTACGTAATGTAGCCGTAATCGTCCTTGACGTCGATGACCATCCCGTTCAGGTCGGTATCGTCGAGCAGCTTAAGCAGTGTTGCCATTCGGGATCCGCCGGCGCTGTGCGCGGTCACGTAGATGCCTTTGACTTTCGGCGAGCCCGGCTGCGGATCCTTCTTCATGGCGGCAGCCGGTTGAACGTCCGGCCCAGTCCCGCTTGCCGGTCTGGCGGGAGAGACCGTTCCCGTCTCAGCGCTCAAACTCGCCGCGTAGATCGTATGCAGCGTCTCGCGGGCTGCGGTCGACTGTTCACCCGAGCTGCCGCCAAGCAGCTGGTAGAACAGAAGCATGAAGGCTAATATCGTATCCATCGCTGTCCTCTCCCTTGATGCGAATCGCATTTCAACCAAATTATAAAGCAGTTTGAGCTAGCGTCACAGAGGTATTTGGAAGGATATTAACCGTCCTTGTCCCATCGGAATCGGACGACAAAAAAGAACGGGAACGCCGAAGGGCGTTCCCGTTCTCTGGACTTTCATATTCATCAGCTGCTATTGCAGTAAAACTTCCTTCTGGTGCTCGCATATACTGTGCTGCACAATCTCCATCGCGTCTTCCGGTTCCAGAATGCCCATTCCGTCCCGCAGCACAATATTCAGATTCAGCTCGCGCTTGGTAAGAAATGGGATCAGCTCCGGTGCAAGCTTCTCCACGATCCGCGACAGTTTAACAGTTTCCATATCCATTGAAGCATCACCCTTTCCGGTAGAGAGTAGGGTAAAACGCTTGGCATGAAACACGTATGCACTACGGGATATCCTTATTATATCAGCGGCTGCTTGAAAAACCTAGGGTCAGGCTAGAAATTCCATGAATGCCGGGTACTGCGATATTGGCACACTATCGGGGCCAGTCGCGCGTAACCTCGCGCGTTACCTGCGGAACTGGCCGATGATGCCTACCGTCTCGACCAGATTGACGAATGCCCGCGGATCGGTCTGTTCGATAATGCGCTTGAGCTCCGCCAGCTCGTAGCGCGTCGTCACGGTCATCAGCATGTCGCGCTCGGTCTGCGTGTACGCGCCGCGCGTGCGGATAATGGTCACCCCGCGGTGAAGCGGGATCATCGCTTTGACCATCGCGTCCGGTTCGTTGGTGACGATGTAAGCCGTGATTTTGATATGGCTGATATGGATCAGATCGATGATTTTGCCAGTTGTGAAAATCGATACAAGCGAGTACAGCGCGATATCCCAATCGCCTGTCATGGCGCCGAGTCCTGCGATAATAAGGCCATTCATCAGGAAGATGAGCATGCCCAGCGACATGTCCCGCTTGCGCGAAATGATCGCTGCCACGATGTCGAAGCCGCCGGAAGAGGCGCCTTCGCGAAGGGTGAGTCCGCTGCCGAACCCGACGATGATGCCGCCGAACACGGCTCCGAGCGTCAGATCGTCGACGACGGGTTTGACCGGAACGAATTGAAGGGCGAGCGTCGTCGCAATGACGGAGAACACGCTCCAGCCGACGAAGCGGGCGCCGAGTTGCTTCCAGCCCCATAGCAATATCGGAATGTTGAGCACGAAATATAGCCAACTTATATGCAGGCCCGTGCCATAGCTAATAATCATGGTAATGCCGGATACGCCGCCGCTGATCATCTTGTGGGGAATCAGAAACTGGTTGAATCCGAACGCGATGAGCAAGGAGCTTATGGCGACGGCAGCCGCGGTGCGCGCATGTTGAATCGACATCTGTGGAAACGTTCCTCTCGACATGTTATGTTTTCGAACCCTATTGTATGCTGTTTCGACAAGAAACGCCAGAATACCCCAATTTCAATGGCCGGACCTTTTACCGGATATTATGCCACTTTGCCGTTAGCTGGTATTCGTAAAGGTAACTGTGCTATAATAAACTGTATATTTTCTGTGGATGCAGATTAAAGGAGTTTGAGTTAGTTTGAAAACATTTGCTGAATTCGGCTTGGAACCAAAAGTGTTGCAGGCCATTACGGAATTGGGTTTTGAAGAAGCAACCCCAATTCAATCCAAGTCCATTCCTATTGCGCTCACCGGCAGCGATTTAATCGGTCAAGCTCAGACGGGAACGGGCAAGACGGCTGCGTTCTCGATACCGCTTATTAACAAAATCCCGACAAGCGAAGATCGGATCGTTGCTCTCATCATGACGCCGACGCGCGAACTGGCGATCCAAGTATCGGAAGAAATCGGAAAGCTGACGAAGTACAAAGGTCTCCGCTCGCTGCCGATCTACGGCGGACAAGAGATCGGTCGCCAAATCCGCTCGCTGAAGAAACGTCCTCAAATCATCATCGGCACGCCGGGACGGCTGCTTGATCACATCAACCGCAAGACCATCAAGCTCGACGACGTGCAGACAGTTGTCCTAGACGAAGCCGACGAAATGCTGGACATGGGCTTTATGGAAGACATCACGAGCATCCTCTCTCTCGTACCGGAAGAACGTCAAACCATGCTGTTCTCGGCTACAATGCCGCCGAACATTCAGCGTCTTGCCGCCCAATTCCAGAAGAACCCTGAGCACGTATCGGTTATACCAAAACAAGTCAGCGCACCGCTGATCGATCAAGCTTACATCGAAGTGCACGAGCGCCAGAAGTTCGAAGCGCTTAGCCGCTTGCTGGACATGGAATCGCCGGAGCTTGCCATCATCTTCGGCCGCACGAAGCGCCGCGTCGATGAGCTGAGCGAAGCACTCCAGAAGCGCGGATACTCTGCTGACGGTCTGCACGGCGACTTGTCCCAGAATCAACGTGACGCGGTTATGCGCAAGTTCCGCGACGGCAGCATCGACGTGCTCGTTGCTACTGACGTGGCTGCGCGCGGTCTGGACGTATCTGGCGTAACGCACGTTATCAACTTCGACCTGCCGCAAGATCCGGAGAGCTATGTTCACCGCATCGGCCGTACGGGTCGCGCAGGCAAAGAAGGTACGGCTTGGTCGTTCGTCACGCCGCGCGAGATCGATCACCTGCACTTCATCGAGAAAGTGACGCGCCACAAAATTCCGAAGAAGCCGCTGCCAAGCATTGCCGAAGCGATCGAAGGCAAACAACGCGTAACGGCTGAGCGGATTCTTGAATTCGTTCAAGAAGAGAGCATTAACGAATACAAAGGCATCGCGATCCAATTGCTAGAGCAGTACGATTCCGTTAACCTCCTGGCTGCCGCGATCAAACTGATCACGGGCGAGAAGAAAGACGTGAACATCGAACTGACGCCGGAAGATCCGATTCGCGCGAAGAAACGCAGACCGGATGTTCGTTCGAACGGACGCCGTTTCTCCGGCGGTCCATTCGGCGGCGGCAACCGCAGCGGCAACGGCCCTCGCGGACGTTCCGAAGGCGGACGCAGCGGCGATAGCCGTGGCGGATACAGCGGTAGCGGTGGCGGCAGCCGTGGCGGTTACGGCGGCAGCCGTGATGGCGGAAGCAGCAGCAGCAGCAACCGTGGCGGTTACGGTGGTAGCCGTGACGGCGGCAGCGGCGGCGGCCGCAGCTCGAGCGGCGAATACCGTCGCCCGCGTCAAGAGCAATAAGCTTTGTGCTATGTAGGATAATGTTCGTTCGCGCTACGCGCGGATGAATACAAGAACGGGGCGTTCCCGCCGCTAGATCGGCTGGGAGACGCCCCGTTTTTTAATTCTCGCCGCACTCCTAGTACAGGAATCCTTTTGTGACAATAACGAGCAGGATGAAGAGGACCAGGATAAATGCCGCGCTGTTGTAGCCGCCGCCGCCATAGACGTTGCTCATGGATGGTTTCCCTCCCTTGTGTGATCGTTTGGGGAAGACCCCCTGGCTAAGTACAGCCAGGGGGTCACTGGTATTAGTACAGGACGCCCTTCGTGACGATGACGAGCAGGATGAAGAGAACAAGGATAATGCCTGCCGCTGTGCCGATACCTCCGCCGTAAACGTTGCTCATGTGGATTCCCCTCCTTGTCGTTTAACTGTGTGTTCTGCTAATTGTGCTTGTCGGGCATTCTTAGTACAGAACGCCGCGAGTAACGATTACCAGCAGGATGAAGAGAACGAGGATAATGCCTGCCGCCGTGCCGATACCGCCACCGTATCCGCCACCGTATCCGCCACCGTAAACATTGCTCATATGAAATTGCCTCCTTTTATTTTTATGGGATGGTGCATGAATACCGTCAGGGAATTAGTACAGGACACCGCGGGAAACGATGACCAGTAGGATGAACAGAACGAGGATGAAACTGGCCGCACTAGCGCCTGCGCCGTAACCGACATTGCTCATGTGATGATGCCTCCCTTAGAAAGTTGTTTGAATCCGAAGTACACTATATCTATATGCGGATAGGTCGACGTCGCAAAGGCAATGGCCTATACCCGGACAAAATGGGCGCTGGCGTTATGGGGCCAACCTATATTATGATAGGGTTATGAAATCGCTTGCGCATGGTGCGGCCCCGAAAGCGGGCGAATAACCGGCCGGCCGGGCGAAAGGTCAGGGGGATAAGCTAGCATGGAAATGAAAGGCATGATGGGTGGACTTTACAAAATATCCGAATGGATTATGCGCCTATCGGTAACGAACATCCTCTGGGTGATTTGCTCCTTACCGTTTATGTTTTTGGTGTTTACCCATTTCATGGCGGTCGCGACGGGAACCGTCTCGGAAGAGCAGGCCGGAGACTTCATGAAGCAAGGGTTCATCCTAGCGGGCATCGTGGCGCCATTCACGCTGTTCCCCGCGACGTCGGCCATGTTCGGCGTAGCTCGTAAGTGGGTTATGGGCGAAGTCGACGCTCCGCTCCTGAAGACCTTCTTCCGTAATTACAAGGACAGTTATCTGCAGAGCATGATTGCCGGCATCATCTATGTTGTTCTGTTCGCGGTCATGATCGTCGACTTCCAAGTGTATGGCGGGGAGCTGAAGGACCTTCAATTTGTTTCGTATTTGTTTATCGCCCTGCTGATATTGCTCGGCGTCTCGCTCTTTAACTTCTTCTCGATGGTTGTGCACTATCATATGAAGACGTTCCAGCTTATTAAGAATGCGCTATTCATCACGATCGGCCGGCCGTTCCGCTCGATCTCGACGGCCGTCATGTGCGGCGTGGTCATCTACATCAGCTTGAGCAGCCCGAAATTGATGTTCCTTATCCCGTTCTTCACGGGCAGCGTGGTGGCAGCGATTGCGTTCTGGAATTTCTACGGCATCTATATGAAGCTTCAAATGCAGGCGGAGAAAGCGGCTGCCGCTGAAGCGGAAGAGGCGCGCAAGGAAGCCGATGAGATCGGCATGCCGCTCGACGACAGCCATGAGCAGCACAGCCGGAAATAATTAGCCGAGAAGGCCACGTTTACTTTTGCTTCGCATACGGCTATAATAGCAATACATCCTGCTTTTGCTCGTTACGACTTTAAATTGTTTTGAACCAATGGCTGTTTCACGGGAGTCCTACATCGAAACGAGGCTGACACGCCCTTTACGGAAGGGATCTCAAATCCGGTTCTGCGGACACCCACCTGCGAGAGCGGGTTCAGAAACAAGCAAGTCGGACGGCTTTAGCGGGTTCCATCTTTCAAGCAAGAAGGGGGCAACCCCTTTTTTTTATGCGTTTATATGTGCTATCATAACATGTAGCGTACATAGATGTCGGAGGGGGAGATCATCTTTGTTGAAGCGCACCCTGATGGGGTTGCTGCGCAGTCACGAATTGACTGGCGATAAGGCAAAAGATCCGTTACTGAAATCCCATTATTACAAACTTTCGAAGGATAAGGCTTGGGAAGAGGTTGTCTCAACCCTGAAGAAGATGCAAGGGTACAAAGTGCTTCACGAAGTACAGTCGGTCGGTGAGATCGTACTGGAGAAGCGGACCATGACCGGACGCACGATGGATATTACCGTATCCGTCATTGCCGTCAATCCGGTGACGTCGGCCGTCGATATTTATTCCGCATCCCGCGGCTCTTTCGGCGATTTGGGCTCTAATTACCGAATTATTCTGGATATCTATCGCACGCTGGACAAGAAATTAAGCGCCTACAAAACTTCCGGCGCGTAACAAAAAAGCGAGGAGGGAAAGCCCTCACTCGCTTTTTCTTTGCCACGATTCGCGTATAGGTTCGTATGTAGGGTTATACGAGAGCTTTAACGGCTTCGATCGCTTGCTCGTAGTTCGGATGCTCGGTCATTTCGCTCAGCACTTCGACATATTGGATCGTGTCGTTGCCATCGATAACGAAGATGGAACGCATGTCCAGACGAAGTTCTTTGATCAGCACGCCGTAGGCTTCGCCGAAGCTGTTATCCTTGTAATCGGAGAGCAGGGTCACTTTGTCGATGCCTGCCGCACCGCACCAGCGCGCTTGCGCCATTGGCAGGTCGACGCTGACGGTCAGCACGACGACGTTGTCGCCGAGGTTGCCGGCTTCTTCGTTGAAGCGGCGCGTTTGCGCGTCGCATACGCCGGTATCGATCGAAGGCACGACGCTAATGAGCTTGATTTTGCCCGCGTAATCGGAGAGCGAGACAGCCTCCACGAGGGATTTGTTCAGCGTGAATGCCGGCGCTTGATCGCCTTTCTTCAGCTCGGGACCGATCAGGGTGATCGGATTGCCTTTCAGCGTCGCAACGCCTGTACGTTCTTGTGCCATTGGGATTCAATAGCCTCCTTTTAATGGATGGTCGGTACCCTGTTAATTATAAGCATATTGATTTGAGCTTGTCCAATACCTGCCAAAGGAGCATATGTGATGATTTTTTTGAGATATGAAGGATTTCGGTCCTATCTGCGATTGTATCCGGTGACTGCTGTCATTATAGCCATCAATATTATCGTCTATCTGCTGGATACGTGGTTCGTGAGCGGCCATGCCCTTACCGAGCGAGGCGCAATGCTCGTCTATCCGGGCAGCTACTACAGCGAGGATGAGTTGTGGCGCTATGTGACGTCGGTCTTCCTGCACAGCGGCTTCGATCACTTATTGTTCAACAGTTTCGCAATTCTCGTGTTCGCGCCACCGCTTGAGCGGCTGATGGGCAGCGTCAGATATGCATTCTTCTATTTGTTCGCCGGCATTATGGGTAATGCGTTCACCGCATTGTTCGCGCAAGAGCCGACTTTAAGCGTAGGTGCATCAGGCGCGATCTACGGCGTGTACGGCGCTTTCTTGTACTTGGCGTTGTTCAAAAAAGCGCTCGACGAGGCATCGAAAAAGACTGTCTATACGATATTGGCGTTCGGCGTCATCTACTCGGTGTTGATTCCGAACATCAATCTGTGGGCGCATCTAGGCGGGGCCGTCGCCGGATTTTTCTACATCTTCTGGTATGATCGGATTCTGAATACGAGAAAGTAACGGCGGAATGCAATTGTCAGCGCGAGGGGAAGAGGGGACTTCATGGAGCTTCGGCAGTTATATTATTTCGTAAAGGTGGCGCGCAAGGAGCATGTGACGCAGGCGGCGGAAGAGCTTCACGTGGCGCAGTCAGCGGTCAGCCGTCAAATTCACCAGCTGGAGGAGGAGCTTGGCGCCAAGCTGTTCCTGCAGAAGGGCCGTAATTTGCAGCTGACGCCGGTCGGGCAGCTGTTCCTGAAGCGGGCGGAGGTGATCCTGGCCGATCTGGAGCGCGCGGTGATGGACGTGCATGAATTTCTAGATCCGGAGCGCGGCGAAATTCGTCTCGGCTTCCCGCACAGCCTTGGCATCTCGCTCATTCCGGAGGTCGTGGCGGCGTTCCGCAAGAAGCACCCGAACGTCAAATTCCGCTTCAAGCAAGGCATGTATCCGTCGCTTATTCGCGATGTCATGAAGGGCGAGGTGGATCTTGCGTTCGTCTCGCCGTGCCCGGAGTCGCACGAGCATGTAAGCGGACAGACGGTGCTGACCGAGGAGCTGTATGCAATCATGCCGCCGAACCATCCGCTGGCGGGCGAGGCCGTCATCGACTTGGCCCAGCTGAAGGACGAGACATTCGTATTGTTCAGCCCTGGCTACTCGCTGCGTCCGATTGTGTGGGATGCCTGCCTGGCGGCGGGTTTCACGCCGAACATCGGGTTCGAAGGCGAGGAGACCGATACGATTCGCGGACTGGTCGCGGCTGGCATGGGCGTCAGCCTGCTACCGGAGATGGCACTCTACGCGAGCGGGCCGCTGCAACCGGCCAAGGTTCGGGTACAGTCGCCGCGCGTCACCCGCACGATCGGGCTCATCTACCGTTCGAACGAGAAGCTGCCGCTCGTGGCGACGGTGTTCCAACGGTTCCTGCTCGATTATTTCGGATGCAGAATGAACAAATGATGCATGTTCGCACAGGACGGCCGGAGGATTCCGGCTGTTTTTTGCGTTGTCGGCAAAGTACGAAGGGAGTGCTATAGCATCGATGTGCCCCTTCAAAGGGGAGAAGCGCCGTAAGCTTTGTTCGTCAGGACAAAAGCATGCCGGTGAAGCCACCCATGGCCTATAGATGACAGGCTTATGTCTTAGAACTTCAAAACCGACTGAAGCTTTGTCCGCTAGGACAAAAGCGTGCCAGCTCGAAGCAACCCGCCGAGCGCGAACAATGGTGGTTGCACGAAGAAGGGAGTCCAGAGGGCAAAGTCCTATGGTTCCCCTCAGCGGAGGGGCAATGCTGTCAGGTTAAGGAAGTGAGTGGGGTAATAAGTAGTAAAACAGTAAAGTAG
>NZ_JBHMDO010000017.1:0-205349 GCF_042431225.1 Paenibacillus aurantiacus
TGCGTATCGATGCTTGGTGACGCGGCATTCGTCAGCGCGTTGACTTGCACCTTCGCTACGCTGCTCGTTGCCGTTGCCGTTTGCTGGCCCGTTGCGCCCGTGTCCGTGTTCGTCACGATTACATAGTAGTACGTCGTGCCCGCTGTACCCGTCGGAGCTACATAGGTTGCGCTCGTTGCGCCGGTAATCAGCGTGCCGCCGCTCGTGCTGTTTGTCGTGTTGCTGTACCACTGGTAACTCAACGCTACGCCGCCGCTTGCCGCGACTGTCAAGTTAGCGGTGCCGCCCACGTTGACCGTTTTGTCGGACGGCTGCGTGTCAATGCTCGGTGCTGCTGCGTTGGTTAACGCGTTCACTTGCACCTTCGCTACGCTGCTCGTTGACGCTGCGGTTTGTTGGCCTGTTGCACCTGCATCTGTGTTCGTCACGATTACATAGTAATACGTCGTGCCCGCTATACCCGTCGGCGCCGCATAGGTGGCGCTTGTTGCGCCGGTAATCATCGTGCCGCCGCTCGTGCTGTTCGTCGTGTTGCTGTACCACTGGTAGCTCAACGCTACGCCGCCGCTTGCCGCGACTGTCAGGTTAGCGCTGCCGCCCACGTTCACCGTTTTGTCGGACGGCTGCGTATCAATGCTCGGTGTCGCCGCGTTAGTTAACGCGTTCACTTGCACCTTCGCTACGCTGCTCGTTGCGGTTGCCGTTTGCTGGCCCGTTGCCCCCGTATCCGTGTTGGTTACGACGACGTAGTAATACGTCGTGCCTGCTGTGCCGGTCGGCGCTGCATAGGTTGCGCTCGTTGCACCGGTAATCAGCGTGCCGCCGCTCGTGCTGTTCGTCGTGTTGCTGTACCACTGGTAGCTCAGCGCTACCCCGCCGCTTGCCGCGACTGTCAGGTTGGCGCTGCCGCCTACGTTCACCGTTTTGTCGGACGGCTGCGTGTCGATGCTCGGCGTCGCTGCGTTAGTAACTCCTACAGGATCACCGACTGTTAGATCATCCATATCCACTGAAACCTTGGAATTTGCACTAATTCGAAACTCATCAATATTGCCCCATGATGGTTCGCTGGAGAAATCCACCGTATAAAATTGGGTGTATACAGGAGTGAATATCTTTACAGCATTCGCTACTGGATTTCCGTCTAAATATCCTGTCACTGTATATTGATTAGCAGTAGCATTTCGCTCGATGACTCTAAATGATGAAAGCTTAAATGGTCCCGTCTTGGATTTAACACGCCCATATTCCGTCGGACCCTTGTTAAGATTGCCTAAAAACATAATGTCGTTGGTAGTGTTAGGACTTACCTTTCTGAGTTGCACCCTAGGCGTACTGGTTCCGTCCGTACTAGCTGCACTAAAGGTCCAGTCTCCATGGTCAATCGAAGTCGTAGCAGTACCAGTTGTAGCACTATCAAAATTCTCACTGCTCGGTGTCGTAGCCGCATACACGTGTTGTGGAGCAATCACCGATTGTAAAGGAGCGGCAAAAACTATAGCTATACATAGCCACGCAATCCATTTCATCTCTTTCAGAGATGACCTGCTTTGTCCCATAATTCCACCTCTTTAAGCCTGTTTCTATTCTATTGAAGCTATACGTATAGATAATAAAAAAGTAATCTAGTTCGCCTGAAACAAGATCAAGGAGTCCATTGCATAACGCAACAAACTCCCTGACCTTCATTAGAATTGCCTCTCTGCTGTTCGCACCTTTCCTATGAACAACGGCTATTCTAACAAGTTGGAACCGTACTATTAAACAACGCAGCCACTAAGGTTTCGGAGGATACAAACCACTCACGCATATGATGTAATTAATGACTTGGTAAGGCTGCACATTGCTAAACGGCATTCCGGATCCCGCCACTCCCGTAGTTCCGCTAACCGATGCGGTTGTATTCATGGTTGCCGTCATCATCGTTGGAGGCGAGGTATTGTAAATGTTCGCTTCCCCAGCCGTTGAATCTTGCGCTTTGGAGAGACTTGTATTGGCCGCTGGCGTATTGGTCGTCGGTTCGCCCGTATTGGCAGGCGCTCCAACGCTTACGTTCGCGGTCCCTGAAACCGTATGATTATGCGCAGGCAGCTGATTGGATGTTAGCGCGGTCGTCTCCGTTCCCCCAACTGTACTGATCACATAATTCGTTCCGCCAGGCTGCTGCCCCATCCCAACCGGTACGCGTCCGCGCAAATCCGGTAATTTGAATGTCCTCGGTGCAGTTCCGCCATAGGTGTTGCCGATTAAAGAGTACAACGCCTGATACTGCTGGACGTTCAACTCCCGGCCATCACAGGGCAGCCAATCCACTGGCGCCCAGTTCAGTGACCACGGCATAATCATCCCTATATATGCTTCCACCTTACCCATCCCCTTTTAACATTCATGCACTGCAAGAATTGTATACAGAATTAACCGTCCCGCTAAGGCCGCTGAGGATACAATCCGTTCACGCATATGATGTAATTAATCGTTTGGTACGGCTGCACGTTGCTAAATGGCATTCCAGTCCCCGCCACTCCCGTAGTCCCGCTAACCGAGGCGGTTGCATTCATGGATGCCGTCATCATCGTGGGGGCCGTCGTATTGTAAATGTTAGCTACATCTCCCGATGAATCTTTCGCTACAGAGAGACTTGTATTGGCCGCCGGCGTATTGGTTGTCGCATCGCCCGTATTGGCAGGGGCTCCAATGCTTACATTCGCGGTTCCTGAAAACGTATGATTATGCGGAGGCAGCTGGCTGTTTGTTAGCGTAGTCGTCTCCGTACCGCCAACAGTGCCAATCACATAATTGGCTCCGCCAGGCTGCTGCCCCATACCAACCGGTACGCGTCCGCGAAGATCCGGTAATTTAAAGTTTGTCGTTGCATTCCCGCCATAAGTGACGCCAATCAGCGAATACAACGCTGCATATTGCTGAATGTTCAACTCCCGGCCATCACAAGGAAGCCAATCCACCGGCGCCCAATTCATTGGCCATGGCATAATCATCCCTACAAATGCTTCCATCTCACATATCCCCTTTTCAATATGAAATACGATCCCTATTACTCTCGCAAGCGAAGAAAGCATGACACAAAGCTAAATCGACATCATGGACGCGAAGGATACAATCCGTTCACGCATATGATGTAATTAATAACCTGGTACGGCTGCACGTTGCTAAAGGGCTGTCCAGACCCTGCCACTCCCGTATTCCCGCTAATCGATGCGGTTGCACTCATGGTCGCCGTCATCAGCGTTGGTGGCGAAGTATTGTAAAGGTTTGCTTCCCCAGCCGTTGAATCTTTCCCTACCGAGAGACTTGTATTGGCTGCCGGTATATTCGTCGTCGGATCACTAGCATTTGCAGGCGCCCCAATGCTTACATTCGCGGTCCCTGAAAACGTATGAGCATGCGCCGGCAGTTGGTTGGTTGTTAACGCAGTCGTCTCCGTCCCGCCAACTGTACCGATCACATAATTTGCTGCGCCAGGCTGCTGCCCCATACCAATCGGTGCTCGTCCGCGTAAATCCGGTAATTTGAATGTCGACGATGGCGTGCCTCCATAGGTGACGCCAATCAAGGAATAAAGTGCTTGGTATTGGTTAACCGGCAGCGTACGACCGTCACAAGGAAGCCAGTTCACGGGCGCCCAATTTAGTGCCCACGGCATAATCATCCCAATATATGCGTCCATCTCTTACAACCCCTTTTCAATATGAAATACGATCTCTTCGTGCAATCTCCATGGGTCATTCTCACGTGCGGGGAACGAATAAGTCAGGATTATTCACCTATCAAGGCCGCCGAGGATACCAGCCATTCACACATATAATGTAATTAATAACCTGATACGGCTGCACGTTGTTAAAGGGCTGCCCAGCCCCTGCCACTCCCGTACTTCCGCTAACCGATGCGGTTGCATTCATGGTTGCCGTCATCATCGTTGGAGGCGCTGTATTGTAGATGTTAGCTTCCCCAGCCGTTGAATCTTTCCCTATCGAGAGGCTTGTATTGGCTGCCGGTATGCTGGTCGTCGGCTCGCCTGTATTGGCAGGCGCTCCAACATTTACATTCGCGGTCCCAGAAAACGTATGCACATGCGCTGGCAACGAGCTGGTTGTTAGCGCAGTTGTCTCCGTACCGCCTACAGTGCCGATCACATAATTTGCTCCGCCAGGCTGTTGCCCCATACCGATCGGTACGCGTCCGCGCAGATCCGGCAATTTGAAGGTTGTTCTTCCATCTCCGCCATAAGTGACGCCAATCAAGGAATATAGCATTTCGTATCCGTTAATCGTCACCAAGCGTCCATCGCAAGGAAGCCAATTCGCTGGCGCCCAGTCCATCGGCCATGGCATAATCATTCCTACATATGCTTCCATCTTCAAATCCCCTTTTAATATGAGATACGATCCTTGCAGAAATTATCGAAGTTTATCAAAAAAATCTGCCGAGCTCATAGGTAAAAAGTATCACCTTCCTCTGACCACTTTCTGATCAACAATAGCTAGCACTAGTACAAAATCCCGTTCCTTCAATGTCTTATCTGCTATTGCCCGTATTCCGCGCTCTTCTCCATTCCATTAAGAACTCCGATGCTAAGCTGTTGATAGAGTTCGGATGTAGATGCTTTCGGACCGATTCCCAAATCTTCATTCAATAAGGTTATGAATTCATTAAAATGTGTAATCATTGCGTACCGGTCACCTTGCAGCGTGTACACCTTAAGCAACAGCTCGTTCATATCATCAAGATACGGATTTTTCTGCAAGGCCTTACGAAGACAGCGTTCCGCTTCCTGCAGCCGGTTTTCGGACAGGTAGAACTCCGCTAATCGCTTTAATAGGAAAATATATTGTTTTTTCATGTTCTCTCTTTTTTCTCTTACCCATTCAAACTCTTCTTGCTCCAAATAATCGCCGCGGTATAAATCTGCTATATTCTCATAAACGCTGACATTCGCAGAATGAATCCGCATGCTGCTTTCGACCATTTGTTCGAACACCTCGGCATCACACCATGCTTCCTGCATTTCAAACCGATATCTGTTGTTGTGATATTCCAAAACGGCGTTGCATTCTTTGATCATTTTTCGAATGTTGTATACACACGAGTGCAAGAACGCTACCGCTTGTTCCCGACTTGTTTCCGGCCAAAGCTCCTCCATAATTCTTTCCTTAGAAACAAATTGTCCCCGGTAATGAAGGAAAAGCGCCATCAGTTCGCGTTCTTTCGATCTTCTCCATCTTACCGCCGCCATAGATTGCCGATTCGATATCCATTCGAATTTTCCGAAGCAAAAGAATCGTTCTTTAAAATCCGACGTCAGAATACGCCCTGGTCCTCTTCCTTGCTCACGACGGGCGAGCAGTCGATTCACAGTCTTGTGCAGACGATTGGCTTCAAGCGGTTTTAGAATGTAATCGAATACACCGATCTCGAAAGCCTTGATCGCAAAATGATTATGCTTTGTAACGAAAACAACCTTGATCTCTGCAGCAGTTTGCAACAATGACTCTGCGATAAGGAGGCCGTTCACTAGAGGCAGTTGTATTTCTAAAAACACCACCTCGACCTGCTTGTTCAGAACCGTTTCCAGCACTTGCTCAGGCCGGGTCTGCTTCTCGACAATTTCGAAGATCCCGTATCCCGAAAGCAATGTCTCCAAAAGCTCAAGCTCCGACTCGTCGGAATCAATAATCATGGTACGCATTTTGCATCACCCCAAAGGAATTCATCTTATCCGATACACCTGCTGCGATAAGAGAACACCTATTTTGAATCCACACGGCGCCAATTTTTCACCAAATTTTGGTCTGTAGGAGATAGTAATTCGACATGATTAATCTACACCCTTCTACAAAAATTGACAAAATTTATTTCTATTCGTTTTTATTGGCCTCCATTTCCCGAAGCGACTCAGAGTGGGCGTGCTAGTTTACGAAAACGGATGAAAAGAGTAGAAAACAGTCAAATTACATGTCAATATAAAGCTATTCAGTGAAAACCCCTTACCCGTACAATCATTCAGTCTAAAACTGTGCTATGATTCTTAATTTTAAATTAGGTACATCTATCCCGTTCCATCAAAGGAGAATGAAATGATCCGCACAATGCCCGCAATTGAGTCCGATGCCTCTTTTCTCTATCAGCTTTTTGTACATACCCGATTGGAGGAAATGCAGGCGTGGGCCTGGGACGAAACGATGCAGCAGCAGTTTCTGAACATGCAGTGGACGGCTAGACAACACTCCTACTCGCTCCAATATCCCGCTGCCGAACAGCTCATTTTGCATGTCCGGGACGAGAGAGTCGGACAGGCTCTAGTGAACAGGACGGACAGCAATTTGACATTGGTCGATATCACCGTGCTACCGGCCTATCGCGGTCTCGGCATCGGTACCGCATTCATACAAGAACTGCTATCCGAAGCGGAAGCCGGCGCCAAGAATATTCATCTCAGCGTGCTGCCGGACAATCCGGCATTGCGACTCTATGAACGTCTGGGATTCAACAAGATCGAAAGCAGCAGTTTGCACATTCAGATGGTATGGAGCCCGGTCCCAACGAGGTAGAAGACTCCTCTATATAAAAATTCCCATGAGTGGACACTTGATCAACGATTCCTATTTGGGCGAAGTTCGTATGTTCGCAGGTGGTTATGACGTGGGGCTTAACATGTTGAGGAAACGCAAAAAAGACCGCATCGCTGCGGTCTTTTCTTGTATCTATCGACTTCCTTCTAGCTCTTCATCCGCGGATCAAGCACGTCGCGCAGGCCGTCGCCCATCAGGTTGAACCCAAGCACGGTCAGCATGATCGACAGACCTGGGAAAATAACGGTCCACGGCGCGTTGGCGATGAACTGGCGCGAATCGGACAGCATCTTGCCCCACTCCGGATCGGGCGGCTGCGCGCCCATGCCGAGGAAGCCGAGCGCGGCTGCTTCGATGATCGCGGTGGCGACGCCGAGGGTGCCTTGGACGATAACCGGACCCATGCAGTTCGGCAGGATGTGATGGAACAGAATGCGCGGCGTCTTCATGCCGAGCGCCTTCGCAGCGGTGATGTACTCTTCGTTCTTGATGCTGAGCACCCGAGCGCGCACGAGACGCCCGAACACCGGCACGTTCACGATGGCGACCGCGACAAGCGCATTCTGCAGCGACGGACCGAGCGCCGCTACGATCGCAATCGCGAGCAGAATGCCCGGGAATGCAAGCAGAATGTCGAAGAAGCGGGAGATCAGCATGTCCAGCCAGCGGCCGTAGTAGCCGGCAGCGATGCCGAGCAGCGTGCCGACGGCGATGGAGCCGATGACCGAGCTAATGCCGACCCAGAGCGAGATCCGCGTGCCGTACACGATTCGGGTATAAATATCCCGGCCGAGATCGTCCGTGCCGAACCAGTGATCGCCGCTCGGCTTCTGCAGCCGGTTCATCAAATCCTGCTCTTTGTAGTCATAACTTGTGAGCAGCGGCGCCGCAATGGCGACGAGGATGAAGAATATGATAATGCCGAGGCCGACGAGGGCCATCTTGTTCTTCCGAAAACTTCTCCAGCCTTCCAGCCATGGATTGGTCGAAGCTGCCGCGCCCGCTTGCTGTGGTTGAACGTTCGTTACGATTTGAGACATGGCGCACTCCTCCTATTCATAGCTGATTCGCGGATCGACGGCCGCGTAGAGCAGGTCGATCAGCAAATTGATCATGACGAAAATAAACGCGATGATGAGAATGCCCGACTGGATGACCGGATAATCCCGGGAGCTGATCGCTTCGAAGATATACCGGCCGATACCCGGCCAAGCGAAGATCGTCTCGGTTAATACCGCGCCGCCGAGCAGCAGCCCTGTCTGCAGACCGATAATGGTCAGCACCGGGATGAACGCGTTGCGAAGCGCGTGCCGATAGATGACCCAGAATTGGGACAACCCTTTGGAACGCGCGGTGCGGATGTAGTCGGAGCGGAGCACTTCGAGCATGCTGGAGCGCGTCATCCGGGCGATGATCGCCATCGGAATAGTGCCAAGCGCGATACCCGGGAGAATCAAGTGCTTGATCGCGGTCCATACTTGATCCCAACGTCCGGCAATCATCGCGTCGATGACGTACAAATTCGTAACGGCGTCGATCGGATCGCGCGGGTTCATCCGCCCGATGGACGGCAGCCAGTGCAGCTTAAGCGCGAAAATCCACTGCTCCATCAGACCGATCCAGAAGATTGGCATCGAAACCCCGATGAGGGCGATGAGCATGCACAAGTAATCGAACCACGAATTGTGCTTCCAAGCGCTAATAATGCCGGCATTGACGCCGACAAAGACGGCTAGCGCCATCGCGACGATCGTCAGCTCCAGCGTTGCCGCCAGATATGGCCAGATTTCCTTGGCGATCGGCTCCTTCGTCTTGATCGACGTGCCCAGATCGCCCGTTACGAGCTTCTTCAAATAATCGCCGTACTGGATGTACAGCGGTTCATCCAGCTTCAATTCCTGCCGCAGCGCCGCCTTCGATTCCGGGCTTGCCTTCTCCCCGAGAATGACATCAGCCGGATCGCCGGGTATGGCATGGATGATAGCAAACACGATGATCGTCATGCCTAGCAGAACCGGAATGAGCATCAGCAAGCGTCGAACGGTGTAATTTAGCATGCAACCGTCACCCTTTTATTAGAAAGTAGAAGGCGGTAGGTGACCTACCGCCTCGCGTGGAGTCCAAACTTGCTGCTTCTTATTTAAAGGAAATTGTGTCGTATGCTTCAGAGCCGGTCGGCGACGGGATGTAGCCGTCCAGGTTCGCTTTGCCCGCCAGCAGCGGCGTGGAGTGAACGAGCGGTACCCAAGGCGCGTCCGCTTTGATCAGCACCTGGGCCTGCTTGTACAGCCCTTCGCGCTTCGCCGGATCGGTCTCGGATTGGCCGGCTACGAGCAGCTTGTGCACTTCCTCGTTGTCGTAGAAGCTGTAGTTGTTGCTGCCGATGCTGTCTTTGTCGAGCAGCGCGTACAGGAAGTTGTCCGGGTCGCCGTTATCGCCCTGCCAGCCAAGCATGTACAGGTCGTCCTTGTCGCCCTTCTGCGTATCGTCCAGGTAAGTCGCCCATTCCGGCGATACGATATTCGTCTTGACGCCAATCTTATCGAAGTCCGCTTGGATTGCTTCCGCGACTTTCTTGCCATCCGGCATGTACGGACGGGCAACCGGCATCGCATAGAACGTCAGCGGCTCAGGCAGACCGTTCGGGTAGCCCGCTTCAGCCAGCAATTGCTTCGCTTTCTCGAGATCGTACGGGTAATCCTGCACCTCGTCGTTGTAACCGAGCGTCGAAGGCGGCATCGGGTTCTTCGCCGGCTCCGCAAGGCCGCCGTAGAACGCATTGATGATGCCTTCTTTGTTGACCGCGTGGTTAAGCGCGACGCGGACTTTCACATTATCGAACGGTGCCTTCTTCAGGTTGAAGCCGAGGTAGCCGACGTTGAAGGACGCGCGCTCGATCTTCTGCAGATTCGTATCGGACTCCAGCTTGCTCAGGTCGTCCGGATTAACGCCTTCCATCATGTCGATCTCGCCGTTCTGCAGCGCCGTGAAGCGCGCGGAGTTGTCCGGGATGACCGTGATGATGACGCGGTTCAGCTTAGGCAGTCCTTCTTGCCAGAAGTTCGGGTTCTTCTCGACCGTGATGGACTCGTTGCGCTTCCACTCTTTGAACACGAACGGGCCGGTGCCGACAGGCTCGGATTTGAACTTCTCTTTCTTCTCTTCGATCGCTTTCGGGGAGCCGATCGCGAACGCCGGCATCGCCAGGTTCTGAAGGAAAGGCGCTTGCGGTTTGTTCAGCGTGAACTGAACCGTGTTCGCGTCGACCGCCTTTACTTCCTTGATGACGCGGCTGCCGTCCGGACCGAACATGGAATCGAAGTAGTCGAAGGAATCGCCTTCGAATTTGAACGGGCTCTTCGGATCGAGCCAACGGTTGAAGTTGAATGCGACCGCTTCGGCGTTGAAGTCGGTGCCGTCATGGAATTTGACGCCTTGGCGAAGCTTGAACGTATACGTCAGACCGTCCGGGGAGTTCTCCCAGCTCTCGGCAAGCGCGCCTTCGATTTCCGTCGTGCCTTCCTTGTAATCGAGCAGCGTGTCGAAAATTTGCTGCGTCGCCTTGAACGATTCGCCGTCTGTTACGATGGACGGATCAAGCGCCGCCGAGTCGCCGCCGCGTGCGACGATGAGCGTATCTTGCGTGGACGCTCCCGAAGCTGCACCGTTATTCGCGCCTTCCGTAACCGCGTTCGTATTCTCTGCCTTCGGCTGGTTGTTCGCCGCGTTGTTGCCTTCGTTGCTGCTGCAGCCGGCCAGTAAGACCGATGTCGCCAGCACGACGGCTGCGCCGCCCTTGATCCAATTTTTGTTGCTCATGAGACCCACTCCTTATAATAGTTGATGTCGCTCTGTATGATTGCGCGATCTCATCCTTGCCCTGCGGCGGGATAGAGATGACAAGCCACGAAATGATCCCCGCCCGTCTGCTGAAGCACGGGGCGTTCGGTACGGCACCGATCGGTCGCGGCCGGGCAGCGCGTGTTGAATACGCAGCCAGCCGGGACGTTCGCCGGGCTAGGCACCTCGCCTTGAAGCAGAATGCGCTCCTTCGCGGCGCCCGGTTCCGGTGATGGAGCAGCGGACAAAAGCGCTTGGGTATACGGATGATGAGGTTTGCTATACAGAGAATGCTTATCCGCAATCTCTACGATACGCCCCAAGTACATTACCGCGACCCGGTCGCAGAAATGCTTCACGACGCTAAGATCATGCGCGATGAAGACGTAAGTAAGCTTGAAGCTCTCCTGCAGGTCCTGCATCAGATTGAGAATCTGCGATTGAATCGAGACGTCGAGCGCCGATACCGGCTCGTCCGCGACGATCAGCTTCGGCTTCAGCATGAGCGCCTTGGCAATCGCGATCCGCTGACGCTGCCCGCCGGAGAACTGATGCGGATAGCGGTCCAGCTGCGAGACGTTCAGGCCGACCGTGACGATCAGCTCTTCGACCAGCCGCTTGCGCTCCTTCGCGTCGCCGATGCCGTGCACGATGAGCGGCTCCTCTAGAATCTTGCGGACCTTGTGCCGCGGATTAAGCGAAGCGAAGGGATCTTGGAAAATGATCTGCATCTCCCTGCGCTTAAGGCGCATCTCTTCCTTGGAGAGCTTCGTCACGTCTTCGCCTTGGAACAGCACTTGTCCCGAGGTCGGTTCGATCAAACGCAGGAGCGATCGGCCCGTCGTCGATTTGCCGCAGCCGCTCTCGCCCACGATGCCGAAGGATTCCCCTTCCTTCACCGCGAACGATACGCCGTCGACCGCCTTGACATGTCCAACCTCCCGCTGCAGAAGTCCTTTGCGAATCGGATAGTAAGTGGACAGTTCGTTTACTTCCAGTAAGTTCTGTGTCATGTGCTCGTCCCCTCTCTACCCGTTCAGCCAGCAGCGGGACCGGTGTCCCGCTTCCTCGCCCGACTGCACCAGCTCCGGCAACTCGGACGCGCAGCGGTCCATCGCGTATTCGCAGCGCGGCGCGAACCGGCAGCCTTGCTTGATCGTACCCGGGAGCGGAACGCTGCCCTTGATGGAATACAGTCTGTGAACGTCATCTTCCATGCGCGGGATGGAGCGGATGAGTCCCTTGGTGTACGGATGCTGCGGATTGCGGAATACTTCCTCCACCGTGCCTTCCTCCACCACTTTGCCCGCGTACATGACGACGACGCGCTGGCACATCTCCGCAACGACGCCCAGATCGTGCGTGATCATCAGGATGGCCGTGCCTGTCTCCTCGTTGAGTTTCTTCATGAGGTCGAGAATTTGCGCCTGAATCGTCACGTCGAGCGCTGTCGTCGGCTCGTCGGCGATGAGCAGCTCCGGCTCGCAGCAGAGCGCGATGGCGATCATGACGCGCTGCCGCATACCGCCCGACAAGCGGTGTGGATATTCACTGACGATCTGCTCGGCGCGCGGGATACCGACTTTCTTCAGCATCGCCACGGCGTGCGCCTTCGCATCTTTCTTGCTGATCTTCCGGTGAATGCGCAGCGTCTCGGCGATCTGGTCGCCAATTGTGAGCAGCGGATTGAGCGAGGTCATCGGCTCCTGGAAAATCATCGAGATCTCTTCGCCGCGAATTCGGCGCATCCGACTCTCGCCGGCCTTCGCGATATCCTCGTCCTTGAATCGGATCGAGCCGCCCGCGATGCTGCCGACCGGCTTGGGCAGCAGCTGCATGATCGAGAGCGAAGTGACGCTCTTGCCGCAGCCGGATTCCCCGACGATGCCGACGATTTCGCCTTTGCGAACGGTTAGATCGACGCCGTCGACGGCCGGAATGACGCCACGGTCCGTCTTAAAATGAGTCTGCAGGTTGGCAATTTCGAGTAAGGTCTGACCCATTTTCTACCCCCTATTACATGTCATCTCTATGTGAACTATGAATACACCCTTAAAAAACTAAATTATGTAATATATCATGACTCAAATCGGTATTAATTTCTAATTTTTGCGTAATAACAGTATATTAATAGACTAAAAGTTATGTCAATTCATTTTTTTGCATGAATTATGTGATATTAAATAACATTTTGATTGTTATACATGTAAATACATAATTATTCACTATAATGCATTTAGTATAATATTACATGAAGTAATCACTAGCATAATTACACCTTAAACACCGTGTCGATTTGTATTTTTATGATTAAAGTTTGCATAACAACGCTTACAACGTCGACTGCTTCCACGAGGCTAACCCTTCTCCCCATCCTCCGCTCGGCTCGGCGTCCGCCCGCTCTCCGCCACCGCGCCGATGTCAATTGTAAGCGTTTGTCGTTGAGACGGCAGTACGGTGCCCGAGTAAAGGTGATGGCTTAGCTGACACCAACCCTCCTAATTTCAGGAAACGAAATGACCTTGCAGGCCAAAGCTGCAGCAGAAAAAGCACCCTTCATTCGAAGAATGAAAGGTGCTTGATTCCACGCGTCTACCAGTAGCCTTTGATACCTCGGCTCATCCGCACGAGTGCTTCCAAATAGAAATAATCGCCCCAGATCATGTAGTCGTCCGGCGCCCGTTCGCCGCGCACATGGTAGGAGCCATGCTGCAGCAGACCTTCCGCGCCTCGGATCGAACGGGTCGAATACGTCTCCGCCAGGGATCCCATCATGTCGGAGAGCGCACCCGAGAAGTAATTCCGGTCGGCATCGGTTAGCGGAAGCTGCTCCAGCAGCTCGAGCAGGCCGCAGGCGGCAATGGCTGAAGCCGAGCTGTCGCGCGGCGTTCCTTCGGTTATCTCGACGTCGAAGTCCCAATACGCGACGTGATCTTCGGGCAGGTGCTCGATGTAATAAAGCGCAAGCCGCTTGGAGGCATCCAAATACGCCGGATCCTTCGTATACCGGTAGCTCAGCGCGAACCCGTAAATTCCCCATGCCTGGCCGCGCGTCCACGTCGAGCCGTCCTGGTAGCCTTGATGGGTGCCGCCATGCAGCGCCGCGCCGCTTCCCTGATCGAAATAGAACGTATGATAGCTCGAACCGTCGCCTCGCACGAGGAACCGCAGGCTCTTCTGCGCATGCTTCGTCGCGATGTCGTAGTACCGCTGTTCGCCGGTCTGCTCGTGCGCCCAATAGAGCAGCGGCAAATTCAGCAGACAATCGATAATGATGCGCCCGCCATTGGCCGGGTCGCCCTCCTTGCCCCACGCCTGAATCGCGCCATACGCTGGACGATACCGATCCGCAAGCTTGTCCGCCGCCGCTAGCGCCAGCTCCCTTGCTCCTTCGTGTCCCGTGATGCGCCACTGCGCGATGGCCGACGGTGAGTACAGGAACCCGATGTCATGATGGTCAAGCACGATATGATGCTTCAGTCGATGCGCGTAACTCTCCAGCTGCGCTTCCGCCGCAGCCTTGAACCATTCGTCGCCGCTATATTCGTAGGACAACCACGCGAGCCCCGTATAGAAGCCTTCAATCCAGTCGTCATTGCCGCCCCACTCATACTTCCGTCCTTCGGTAATATGCGGGAACCGCCCCGGATGGCTTACGATATTCGCGCGCACCGTCTCCATGGCGGCCGCAATCGCATCCTGCCACATAATAGGCCACCTCTTCTCTCTTGATCTGTCCCGCCGGATGTTAAAAAGCTCCATCGTCCCTGCCTGCGCTCCGCAAGGCGCAAGCGCTGGACCGATGGAGCTGAACTTACGCTTCAGGGATACGACGATAACGTCTTATCCCCGGAAATCGCCGTTATGTCATCGCCTTTGCCGCTAGCGACGCGAACCACGTTACGATCAGCGGTTGATTCACGTGCGATTCGCGGGCGATTTCGCCGCGTATGGACAAGGACAAACGCGTAATTACTGCTGGCTGACTTTCTCTTTGTACATCGCGTTCGTATCTTCGACGTGCTTCTTGAAGTTGGCGTCGTTCTTGAATGTCTCGACGAACTTGTCCCAATCTTCCAGCTTGCTCTGGCCAATGATGACGTTGACGATCATGTCGAAGCGCTTCTTGTTCCAGTCCGCGCCTCTCTCCTTGAAGCCATCCGTCGCCGGCAGGCCGTACGTCGGATCCGGAATCGCGTTCGGCTTGATCGAATCGACGAGCTGATGATTGTACTCGCGCACATCGGCCGGCATGCCCGCCGCTTCCGCGCGGCCGTATTCGTTGAAGTAGCCGGAGAGCATTTGGTTCGTTTGGCCGTAGCCGGCTGCCTTGCCCGCGTCCGTCTGCGTGATGAAGCCCGCTTCGTCGACCGTGTAATCTTTGTCTTTAATGCCGTACGAGATCAGGTCATAGCCTTCTTTGGTCGCCGTGTAGTCATAGAACTCGAGAATCTTCTTCAGCTTCTCTTCGCTCACTTTCTTGCTGACGAACAGCTGGCCATAGAAGCCCGGCGCTTCGTTGTAGTACGTTTTGCCGTCGGCTGCTGCTGGGAACGGATACGCTTTGATGACCGCGTTCGGGTTCGTTTTGTTCAGCTCGAACTGGAAGTTCCAGCCGTCGTTGACGTTGCCGTACCACATGCCCGCTTTATTCTGCAGGATGTTCTCCTTCACCTGTACGCTCTTCAGCACCGGCATATCCGGGATGATGTTGCCTTTCTTGAACTCTTCATTGAAGAACGCCAGATTGTCCTTGAACTGCGGCGTCCACCAGTCCGGAATGAGATTGCCGTTGCCGTCATCCTTCCAGTTCGTCCCCGTGCCGAACATATAATACGGCAGGTTCGGGTTCGGGGAGCCCATGAAGACCGCGCCGTATGTGTCCTTCTTGCCATTGCCGTCCGGATCGTTCTGCGTGAACGCCGTCAGCACCTTGTCCAGCTCCTCCATCGTCGTCGGCGCCTTCAGACCGAGCTTATCGAGCCAGTCTTGGCGGAACATGAGCGCGGATTGGCCATTGAGCGGACGAACGCGCGGCAGCGACATGATTTTGCCTTTGTACTTCACGTTGCTCCAGATGTTCTCCGGATACGCGGCGAGGCTCGGATAATCTTTAATATAGTCCGTCAAATCCCAGAAAGCGCCTTGGTCGATCGCGTTCGCGTACGTCGGCGTCAAGTTGAGGTCCTCGACGAACATAACGTCCGTAAGGTTGTTGCCCGCAAGCAGCGCCGTCAGCTTCTCGGTAATGTTGTTCGCCGGGATATAGTTGACTTTCAGGTTAATGTTCAGCTTTTCATTGATCTGCTTGATGGCTTCCAGATCGTTCGGAGGCGATTCCGCGAACGTGATCGTCGTGATCGTAATATCGGTCGGCTCGGCTTTTTTCTCTTCTTTGCCTGCGTTGGCGCTTGCGTTGCTTGTTCCCGCGTTCGAGGCCGCGCTGTTGCCGCCGTTATTGTTGTTGCCGCCGCATGCGGCGAGCGTTGTCAGCATGGCGGCGCAGACGACGCAGGCCGCGAGACGAGTGTGAAGCTTTTTCATGGAATGACCTCCCTGGTATTCGTACATGATTTTGACCCTACATCCCAAATAACGCATGCTCGTGTTGCCCCAATGTACCGGATACCACCACCTCTCAAGTATAGGGCAGGCGGACTAGCCTTTGACAGAGCCCACCATCATGCCTTGCGTGAAATATTTCTGCAGGAACGGATAGACGATGACGATCGGAATCGACGAAATGACGACCGCGGCCATCTTGATGACCTGCGGCGGCATCACCTGCTCGCTGCCGAGCATCTGCGCCACCGACGGATCGGCGACTTGCGTCGAAGACTGAACGAGCATCAATTGCAGAATAACCTGCATCGGACGGAGCGAGTCGGAGTTGATGTAGAGCACACCGGCGAAATAGGTGTTCCAGTACGCCACCGCGAAGAATAAGCCGAACGCCGCCATCGCCGATGCCGAGACCGGAATCATGATCCGGAAATAGACGCCGATGTCCGAGCAACCGTCGATTTTCGCCGCTTCCTCCAGCTCGTCAGGCACTTCCAGGTAGAAGTTGCGCATCAGGAACACGTACCACGCGCTGGTGAGCGACGGCAGAATGAGCGCCCAGATCGAGTCCATCAGCCCGAGCTTGTCGATAAGCAGGTAGTTCGGAATCATCCCCGGGTTGAACAGCATCGTGATCAGAATCGCGAACAGGATGAACGTTCTGCCTTTCAGTCGTCTTCTGGATAGAACGTAGGCCAGCGAGCTCGTGACGATCAGCGAGAGCAGCGTACCGCCGACGGCGAGAATACCGCTGATCCCCATGGAACGGAGGAACGTTTTGGTCGACAAAATGTATTCGTAGGACGCGAGACTCCACTTCTGCGGGATGAGCACGAACGACTTGCTGCTGTACTCGACCGGATCGGTGAACGAGACGAGAATGACGTACAGGAACGGCAGGAAGGTCGCCAGACCGACCAGCGTCAGAACGAGATACGTAAGGAATGTGACGCTCTTCGCGCCTTCATGAATGCGGTTCAGTAGAGACCCTCCTCTCCGAATTTCTTCGCCAGCCGGTTCGTCAGGACGACGAGGATGAGACCGACCACCGATTTGAAAATGCCCGCGACCGTCGCGTAGCCGAAGCGGCCTTGCTGGATGCCGACCCGGTACACGTACGTATCGAAGACGTCCGCGACATGGGCGACCGGTCCGCTCATCATTAAGTAAATTTGCTCGAAGCCGACGTCCATCACTTGTCCGAGTCTTAGAATGAGCAGCACGATGATCGTGCTTTTGATACCCGGAATCGTAATGTAGCGCATCTGGTTCCAGCGGTTGGCGCCGTCGATGCGGGCCGCCTCATACAAGTCTTGATTGATGCCCGAGAGCGCCGCGAGGAAAATAATCGTTCCCCAGCCGGCTTCCTTCCATATACTCTGCGCCGTCAGCATGCCCCAGAAGTAGTCCGGTTCGATCAGGAACGCGACCGGCTTGCCGCCGAACAGCTCGATCAGCTTGTTGACGATGCCGTCCGCTTGACCGAAGAGCAGGAAGCAGATCCCCGCGATGACGACCCACGACAGGAAATGCGGCAGGTACACGATCGTCTGCACGACCCGCTTGAACACCATCAGCCGAACCTCGTTCAGCAGCAAGGCCAATATAATCGGAATCGGGAAGAAGAAGACGATGTTCAGCAGGCTGATCGCCATCGTATTGCGGAACAGGATCAAGAAGTCCGGGTTGCTGAAGAACTCCGCGAAATACTTGAAGCCGACCCATTCGCTGTCCCAGAAGCCGAGAAACGGCGAGTAATTCTGAAACGCCAGACTAAGGCCCCACATCGGAAAATACTTGAAGACTAGGAAGAACAGCAGGCCGGGAACGGCGAGCAGGTACAAAAACTTATCCCGCTTGAACGCCTTCCCCCACTCGTGCAGGGCGCCCTGCTTTCTTCCGGGCTTCGCTTGCGTCGGCAGATAGGAGGCTCCTTCCTGCACACGTTCGATTGGTAACGACAACTGAGCATCCCTCCGTAACGGTCGAGCTGGAATCGCTCGCTCCTTGTGATGTCTGCATCGTACCGTGCCGCCAAGAAACGCCGCAATGACCATTATTTGAGCGGATTCGGCTGTTCGGAGCGAACAAGCTGACATCCTGCTGCGGCAAGGGTTTGCGGGCGTGAGGTCGCAGGATTTGCCATCTTGTTGAGGCCAATAACGATAAATGGGTATCCCATTTTGGGGCGTTCCCGCCTCTCGGAAGCCGTTGTGGGTAAAAGATGACACCGCGTGTCGTGCGAAGGTGATGGTCAATCGGTACCATTGGCAAAAAATGCGTAGTCCCTCTACGTTGTCCCTCCTCCCACCTCCTCCGCCGAGGAGGCCCCAAGGGCTGCCGCCCTCTGGGCACCCGAATGCCCCTCCTCCCACCTCCTCCGCCGAGGAGGCCCCAAGGGCTGCCGCCCTCTGGACATCCGAATGTCCCTCCTCCCACCTCCTCCGCCGAGAAGGCTCCAAGGGCTCCGCCCTCTGGACACCCGAATGTCCCTCCTCCCACCTCCTCCGCCGAGGAGGCTCCAAGGGCTATCGCCCTCTGGACACCCGAATGTCCCTCCTCCCACCTCCTCCGCCAAGGAGGCTCCAAGGGCTGCCGCCCTCTGGACACCCGAATGTCCCTCCTCCCACCTCCTCCGCCGAGGAGGCTCCAAGGGCTGCCGCCCTCTGGACACCCGAATGTCCCTCCTCCCACCTCCTCCGCCGAGGAGGCTCCAAGGGCTATCGCCCTCTGGACACCCGGTTTCGTGCCGACGTGTTGGGTTCTTGGTTGGCGGTAGCTTTCGAGTTGGCACGCTTTTGTCCTTGCGGACAAAGCTTACGTTGATGCCCCTTCTCCCCCATCCTCCGCCGTAATCCTGTCAGGTTAAGGAGAATCGTTCGGGTGATGCGCGCTCCTTGATAACGACGAATTCGCCGCTAAATGCAAGCGCCGACGGCCTTCGGATGAGCAATAACGACTTGGACGTCGCTATTGCGGTCGCGGACTACCTTCGGATGAGCAATAACGACTTGGACGTCGCTATCGCGTTCTCGGACTACCTTCGGATGAGCAATAACGACTTGGACGTCACTATTGCGGTCGCAGACTACCTTCGGATGAGCAATAACGACTTGGACGTCGCTATTGCGGTCGCAGACTACCTTCGGATGAGCAATAACGACTTGGACGTCGCTATTGACGGTCGCGGACTACCTTCGGATGAGCAATAACGACTTGGACGTCGCTATTGCGGTCGCAGACTACCTTCGGATGAGCAATAACGACTTGGACGTCGCTATTGCGGTCGCAGACTACCTTCGGATGAGCAATAACGACATGTACGTCGCTATCGCGGTCGCGGACTACCTTCGGACGAGCAACATTGTCCTCCGTCCGCCGAAGAGGCTCCAAGGTCTGCCGCCCTCTGTACACCCGGTATGCATGCTGGCACGCATGGTAGTGGTCGGCGGGGGCTTTCTTTCAACTTACGTCCTGTCGGAAAAAGCATACGTGGGCGGCCGCTGCCGGCTCGCGGTGGTCGCATTTTTTGCTTTGATGCCGGATGAGCGTTAAAAAATGAGCCTCGCCGCGGTATGTTCGAAGGCCTGTAGACGCGTGATCTGCTCGCTCGTGCATCAGCTCGCGGGTTACCAAACGAAAAAAAGAGCCCGCTTGGCTGCGGACTCTTCTCGTTCCTTTTCGATGGCTGGTATACGCCTATGATGCCGATTCCCGATATTGACCGGGCGTGACGCCGACTTGTTTCTTGAATACGCGGATGAAGTTCTTCGGCTGATAGCCGACCTTCTCGGAGATGACGTTCACGGGCAGGTCGGTTTCTTGCAGGTAACGCTTCGCCTGGTCGACCCGAATGCCGGTCAAATATTCGATAAAGGAAATGCCCATCTGCTTCTTGAACAGCTTGCTCAAATAATGCGAGCTGATCCCGCTCATCTGCGCGCATTGGTCCAGCGACACGTCGTCGGCGTAATGCTCTTGCAAATAATGCACCACCTGCTCGACCACATGCTCGTACGCCTGGCTTTGGCTCCCTTGGACCGATGCGGCGATCGGCGTCAGCAGTCGCGCGTCGATCCAGTCGTGAAGCTCCTGAGCGGTCGTATGGCGGATCATCTCTTCGTATGGATTCGACGCCTTCGCGAATAACTGATCTGACTGGATGCCGAGCAAATACGCCATCCGCAGCAGCGTCGTGAGCAGCTGCTGGTAGGTCATCCGAATGAGCTCCGGCCGATTGACGTTCTGGGCGAGCGCGCGGGAGAACTCGTCCAGCATGCGGCGCGCCTCCGCCAAATCGCCAAGCTGCAGCGAGTTCTCGATCTGCGCTTCGATCTCGACCGGGTAACGGTACTGGATATTCGGGTACGACCGGTCGGAGCTGCTGATTAGCTTGCCGCTGCCGACGAGGAAGCGGGAGCGAACCGCGAGCACCGCCTCCTGATAGAGCTGCGGGAGTGCGGACACGGAATCCGCAATCTCGCTAAGCCCGATCGTAATCGGCACCTTGAGGTAATTGGCGAACCGCTCGCGCATGAGCTCGGCGGCTGCTTCCGTACCTTCGCGCCAGCCTTCGTCCTCGCCGGCGTCGTTCATGAGCCAGATCGCCACCTGGTCGTCCAGCAGCTGGATGACGATGCCGTCCAGCCCCGTCTCCTCCGCGGTGATCGTATCCATCGCCATGTTCTTGATCGTGAAGACGATGAGGTCCTTATCCTTCTCGGTGAACCGGTTCTCGCCATCGCGCGCCGGATCGTACGCCACGAGCAGCACGCGATGCCGGCGGAACGCCGGTATATTATAGCGATGGAACACTTGCGCCAGCTGCGGCTCCGAATAGTGGGCGAAATGACCCTGCAGCAGCTGAAGCGCGAAGCTCTCCCGTATGATCGGAATTTGGCGGTTGACAAGATCCTCCAGCTGCACCGCCTGCTCGCTCAGCTCCTTCCACCTGCGGCTGACATAGCCCATTTCGTCCTGGACGCCTTCGCCCTCCTTACCGCCGCGGACGAGCGTCAGGAGGCTGGCGACAGGCTGATAGGCTTTGCGCGTGCCGAGCGAGGAGATGAGAATGCCCATTAGCAGGAAGAAGGCGACGATCGCCAGCGTAATATAGGCGATGCCGTTCGCCTGCTTGTTCAACTGATGGACCGGAATCATATCCGTATACGTCCAGCCGTTGAAGGCCGATTTGATCGGCGTAACCTGATAATCGACGCCGGCCCACTCGTAGATGAAGCTCTGTTCGGTTTCGGCTTGCGCATGAACCTTCTTATATAAAGGCTCGGGCGGCTGTTCGGAGCCGACATGGGCAATAATGGTACCATCTGCCCCAAAGATAAAGATGCGCTCCCCTGCGTACGTGCGGAATTTCTCGATCATCGTGCGGAACTGTGTATCGTCGATTCGGATGAAAATAAGGCCGACGGCTGCCCCGGTCTGCAGCGGAGCGCGCAGCACGAGCGTCACTTCCGAAGGCTTCGGCGATGGTAGGAATGCATACGGCTCCGTCGTCCACTTGAAGCGGACCTCGCCGCTTAATTCATCATATAATTGCTTCATTTGGTCGGAAGCATCCACTCGTATGCCGCCGAACGTCGGCGACTGGATGTAGCCATCCGCCCACGTGTACATGGCGATATCGCGTATTTCTTGATTCGCGCTCTGGAACGCGGAGAGATTCTGGAAGATGCCGGAATAGAAGGACGCATAGTTCTCGGCGCGCAATTCCTGCAGATCGGAGGAAAAGAAGGAGCCCAGCATAAGCTGCATCGCGTTGTTCTGCACCCGATCGAGCGTCTGGTCAATCGTCGCGGAAGCATTACTGAGCAGGCGTATGTTCGATTCACTCACTTCTCGCTTGATCGTGGAGGACGAATACAGGTAGCTGAATATGCCCACGAATATAATCGGGATGACCGATGCTAATATCGAAATGGTAATCATCCGCCGCATGAGCAAATCGCGTTTGGGACGAAAAATTCGGATCGGCGGCAGAAAGCGAGCGAACTTCGGCATGGGGACACCCTCTCTAGATGTACGTCTAGGCTATCTTCTCTATTATAGCGTAGACGAGCTCCTCCTTCATACCCTCATGCCGCAACAAAAATGCCCTTGATAGATGCGGCAATGATCGCGAATGCGAGGCCGTGCGGCGTGGAACTTTTACCACGAAGGAAGTAAAGGATATTTGTCGCTCTTGTCGAATATAGTCGATAACTCAAAAATTAGATTTAGGATGTGCAAGCATGGCTCTTCTGCCCAAACTTCAGTCGCGAGGCATCCGGCTGGCCGCAGTATTGACCTTACTAGTCGCGGTCGCCGTCTTGTGCGCGCTGTTCATTCAACTGATTGCTTCGTACCAGTCCGAGAAAAATAGCCTGACCGACACGACGCTTACGCTGAACTACTCGAACGCCAACAAAATCGCAGGTACGATCGACTCCTTGTTCACGTCCATGCGCAGCAGCCTGAAGGCGACTGCCGAACACGTCTCGGAGACGGATGCGTTCGACGCCGGAGATATTCAGCGCGAGCTAGAGCTGATCCGGGTGACCAGCCGCTACTTTAACTCGCTGTCTTGGGTTGACGAGACGGGCTACGTGCACAATATCGCGCCGCTCAGCGTCGGCTTGAAGGGCAAGACCATCAAATCGGGCTTGACGAAGGTCGCCATCGACCTTAGACGCCCCTATTCGTCCGAGCCTTATATTGCCCCGAGCGGACGCCTCATCGTCTTGCTGAGCGAGCCGCTGTACAATCGGGCGGGCGAATACCGCGGCATCTTGGCCGGATCGATCTATTTGCAAGAGAGCAACATTCTATATGAGATTCTCGGCAATAACGTCGTGGACGAGACCGGCTCCTATTTCTACGTCACCGGACCGGACGGACGGATTCTGTATCATCCCGACCATACACGCATTGGCGACAATAGCGATGCCAACCCGGTCGTCCACAGGCTTAGGGAGGGACTGAACGGCAAGCAGCAGGTGACGAATACGGTAGACACTCCGATGCTGGCCGCCTACGTGTCCGTCCACCAGAACCGGTGGGGCGTCGTCCAGCAGACGCCGGTCGAGGCCGTGCACGACAGGCTCGCAGCCAATCTTCGCAGACAGGTGCTCTACATGCTCGCGCCGTTCCTGCTGCTGCTGCTGATCGTCGTCTTCATCGCGCGCAAGCTAGCGCAGCCGTTCGTCTCGCTCGCCGATACGGTCAAGCGAATGTCCGAGGGAACCTATACGCCGATCGCCCATACGAAACCGCACTGGAACCGAGAGGCAGAGCTGTTGACGAAGACGGTCATTTTCGCGATGGAAGAGATGCGCAAGAACAATAAGCAGCTCATCCTCGAGGCTTCCACCGATCCTTTGACGGGACTGATGAACCGCCGCACGATGACCGATATCATGGATGGCTGGTTCGAGGCGCGTATGCGATTTGCGATCGTCATCCTGGACATCGATTATTTTAAATCCGTCAACGACACGTTCGGCCATCAAGCAGGCGACGAGGTGCTCAGATCGCTCGCACGCACGCTGAACCATTCCGTCCGCCGCAACGACCTGTGCTGCCGCTACGGCGGCGAGGAATTCGTCCTCCTCTTCCCGGGACTCCGCGCAGACGAAGCGTTCGCTCAGGCGGAACGAATACGCAGGAAGGTCGAGCGGATGTCGGCGCCGATCGGCCGCAGCGTGACAGTCTCCATGGGGGTGGCGGAATATCCAAGCCACGCCGACACGATGGAGACGCTCATTGAATTGGCGGATCGGGCTCTGTATCAAGCCAAACAGAACGGCCGCAACCAGACGGTGCTCGCGTCTTCGAGGGATACGGGGGAACCGGACATGGAATAACGACAAAGAGACTTGCCGACGGTTCATAAGCCGCTTCGGCAAGTCTCTTCTGCTCGCGCCGGATTCTACCCGACCACCGCGGCGTCTTGTCCTAAGCTCTGCGCTTCAACGGGAAGTGAAGCTCAAACACCGCCGCAACTTCTTCTTCGCCCGCGAAGGCGTCAGCCAGCCGCTCGAACTCGTAATCGTCCACGACGTCGTACGTCTGCTGTGACGGATACCAGACCTGATGCAGATAATCCCACGCTTGTCCGTATTCAGCCGGCTTGCCCCGGAATCTGACCACCGCCGCCTCGCCGCCCGGAATCTGCTTCACAAGCATACCATCCGGCAGGGCATCGGTTCGTCCGTCCACTTCAAACCCGGCCGTGTAAACAAACTCCTGTCCAGGTCCAAACGGTGGCTCGTAGGCGTATAGCCCGATCTTACCCGATGTCGGCGACAATTGCTGTACGCCTTCCGTGCGCTCCAGCAGCTGTCTCCATAGGCGCGGTATTTCCACCTCCGGGCGTACACGCTTCTGATCCACGAACATCTCGATTCCAATGATGCTCCGCTCCCCGCATGTCCTCACCTCAACTCCGATCACGCCAGGGTATTGCTTGGTTTGCTCCGCATTCGAATGCATAGCCAGACCTCCTCGATTAAGGATGAATTCCACTGGTCATTGACCTGATGCGCCATCTGAGCTGATGAAGCCGACGCTTGTTCGGACTTCCAATAGGTGGAATATTCTTCCTAATCATTGTAGGCGAACAAATGTTCCGCGTCAATCCTATTCTTAACGCGCCGCCGTCGCCAAAGATAAGCAAACAACACGCCCCGCGCGAGCTCATCTTGCATCATGGCCAGCAGGACCCCTTTCAGCCCCCAGCCGAGCGACACCCCGAACACGTAAGCCCCGCCCGTCGAGACGAACCACATGCCGATGACGGATATGACCGCCACTGGCCGCGCGCCGCCGACGACGTTCAAGGCGCCTGATAGGCAGAATGGAAGGACGCGCAGCGCCTGCCACGCGATGCACATCGCCAGCAGCGGCAGCGAAGAGGCAATGATCGCATGATCTCCCGTGAACAGGCGCATAACGGGTTCGCCCGCGAGCCAGAGCGCCGCCGAAGCGGCGAGGATGAGGAACGTTCCGGCTTGAATCGCCCGATAAGGTCCGCGATGGACGCGCGCATGCAAGCCGGCGCCGTGCCAATGGCCGACTTGAATTGCGAGCGCGCCGCCGACCGCCGACGCGATCATCCAAGGGAACTGCTCCACCGTCTGCAAATAAGTATAGGTAGCGAGCGGAACCGGGCCGAACGACGAAATGACGGCGAGCAGCACCAGTTGGGAGAAGCCCCACGACATCGCCGTTACGGAGACGGGAAGGCCAATGGCTAGTATCTCCCGCACGAGCCCGCGATCCGCACCGCGAAAATCCGCCCGCCCCAAGCGGGGCCGGAACGTTCTCCACAGAACGAAGAGCGCTGCCGCAAGCGCCGCAAGCCGGCTGAGAACGGTGGAGAGCGCCGATCCTTCAACGCCCATCGCCGGGAACGCCCCCGCCCCGAAGATCAGCGCATAGTTTAGCAGCAAATGCAGCACGTTCATGGCGACGGTGATGAGCATCGGGCCTTTGGTGTTGCCTGTGTTGCGAATTAGCGCGTTCACGACGAGATGGAGCGCGATGACGATCAGCGCCGTGCCGACGATGGTCAAGTAGCCGTTCGCGTACGGACGCACCTCGCTCGGCACGCCCATCAGCCGCAGCGCCCAGCCGGAGCCGAATGCGAAGAACAAGCCTCCGGCTAGGCCGAACGCGATATTCACCTGAATCGCGATCGCCGCCGTCTTCCGCGCCTTGGTCCATTGCCGCGCCCCCCACATCCGGGCCAATATCGCGCCAGCCCCCGCGTTGACGACGGTAAACAACATCATTGCCGCCTGCAGAATTTGGTTCGAGACGCCGACGGCAGACACCGCATTGTCGCCGATCCGGCTTACCATAAGCGTATCGACGGTGCCCATCAGAAATTGCAGCATCAGCTCGATGCCGATTGGCCAGGATAACTGCCATAAGCCGAGCTTGGCGGCTTCGCGTTCATCTTCGGCACCGCCCGAAGATGATCCGGGCGGCCGGGTCGGCGTATCCGCCTCGAAGTTCGCGTGCGGCGGGGCGTCTTGTCGTCGACTTCGCTGGCCCTCCTTCTCTTGCAACCGCTCGTTGGCGAAAGAGATTAGGCGTTTCATATGCAGCATCACGTTCTTTCGTTTTGGGTATGGAGCGGCGTGCCGCGCTCTCGCGGCGCCGAAAAAAAGACAAGCCAGAGCGAATCGCCCCGGCTTGTCGTGCGCTATGAAGCTTTAAGCTTGCCGCGTCAGCAAACGAATGCCGTTGACCGGCAGCGTCACCGATTGTTCGGCCGACTCGCCGCTTTCCATGTCGCGGTAGCCGCGAGCATCCAGTTCGACCCTCTGCTCCGCACCGCTGAAGTTCATCAAGAAGACGAAATCGGTCTCGCCGTCCGTGCGCACTTGCGCCGTGACGCCTGCCGGCAGATCTACGTCGATCGCGCGCGCAACGCCCGCTTCGTCGACGATCCGCTTGTAGAACGAGCCCAAGAAATCGTCCTTCAGTCGCGTCGCCATGTGGTAAGCGCGGCCTTGACCGAACCGGTTCACCGTCAGCGCCGGACGTCCCGCGTAGAAGCTGCTCGTATACGTGCCGAGCACCTCCGCGCCTTCCGAATGGATCAGTTCGCAAATTTCGCCTGCTTCGAACTCGCCTTGCAGTCCGAGCGCATTGCCTTCCGCCAGCGTTACGCCGTTGCGGTCATGGTCATACAATCCTTCGATCTCCTCCGCCCAGATGCCGAGCGTCTTGCGAAGCGGTCCCGGGAATCCGCCGAGGTGGCACAGATCATGCTCGTCGACGACGCCCGACCAGTATGTGGCCACGAGCGTGCCGCCCTGCTCCACGAACTGCTCGAGCTTGCGGCCCGTCTCTTCGCGGCACAGGTAAAGCATTGGCGCCACGATCAGCTTGTAGCCCGCGAAATCCTGCTCCGAGCCGATGATGTCGGTCGGCACGCCCTGCTCCCACAGCGCGCGATGATGCGCGTAGACGGTCTCCTCGTATTTGATGCCCATGTTCCGCGGCCCTTGCGAATCCTTGATCGCCCACCGGTTATCCCAGTCGAAGAGAATCGCCGTCTGAGAAGGCGTCACCGTACCGACGACATCCGAAATGTTGCCCATCGTCTCGCCGAGCTTCGCAACGTCCTGGAAAACGCGCGTATGCTCGTGGCCGACATGGTCGACGACGGCGCCGTGGAACTTCTCGCTCGAGCCCCGGCTTTTGCGCCACTGGAAGTACTGCACCGAATCCGAACCGTGCGCGATCGCCTGCAGCGACGACAGCTGGTGCATCCCCGGCTGCTTCAGCTTGCTCACCGGCTGCCAATTCGTCAGACTCGGCGTGCTCTCCATGAGTAGGAACGGCTTGTGCTTCAGCGAGCGGTACAGATCGTGATAGAACGCAACCGATGCGCCCAGCTGGCTGTCGTCCACCTGCTCGTGCCACGTCGGGTAAGCGTCCCAAGAGATAACGTCCAGCACCTCCGCGAACTTGCGGTAGTCCAGCCCTTCGATCATGTGCATGTTCGTCGTCGCCGGCAGCGACGGATTCGCGCTGCGCACCGACTCGATCTCGTGGCGGCAGAAGTCCACCGTCTGATCCGTCACGAAGCGGCGCCAGTCGAGATTATGGCCGTGCACCATGTTCTCCCCGTGCGGAGCCGGCGATTCCACTTGGCTCCAATCGGTGTACGTATGCGCCCAGAACGTCGTCCACCATGCGCTGTTGAGCGCATCCAGAGAGCCGTATTTCTTCTGCACCCATTGGCGGAACGCCTCTTGGCAGTAATCACAGTGGCAGTCGCCGCCGAACTCGTTCGAGATATGCCAGCCGAGCACGGCCGGATGGTTGCCGTAGCGCTCCGCCAGCTTGCCGTTGATAATCGCCGTCTTCTCGCGGTACACCGGCGAGGTATTGCAGTGGTTATGCCGCATGCCATGCAGGTTGCGTACCCGGTTCGCCTCCGTGCGAAGCACCTCTGGGTACTTGGCGCTCATCCATGCCGGACGCGCGCCGCTCGGCGTCGCGAGCCAAGCATAGATGCCGCTTGCCGCGAACGAGTCGAGCACCCGGTCCATCCATTCAAAGTTGAAGTTGCCCTCGGTCGGCTCGAACGCCGCCCAGGAGAAAATGCCGACGGCCATCACGTTGCAGCCGGCCAGCTTCATGAGCCGGATATCTTCCTCCAGCACTTTCGGATCGTGCAGCCATTGGTCGGGATTATAGTCGGCGCCGTGCATGAGCACGGTCAGTTTATCGCTAATTGGCGCAAATTTGGTCGTCATATCCATATCGCTCCTCGCATTATCGTCATATCCGCTTATCTGTTTTGATTATAGATTGAAATCGCTTTATACTCATAGAACAGATACTCCAAAAAATCGTACAATCTTAACATTGAAGGTGGACTGACTTCCTGATGATGCCATTCCTGCTGGCGGAATTCGCCAATCTCGAGCAGCTTCTTCCGCTATATGTCACCTGCGTCGGCAGCCATGCCCAGAAGCATCTCGACCGGCCGGACGGGTATACGGCCCACCAAATTCTATTGTCCCGCAGCGGCAAAGGCTTCTTCCGTCTCGCAGATCGCGGCCTGCTGACGATGACGCCGGGCACGCTGCTGATTCTGCCTGCCGGGGTGCCGCACGACTATTATCCCGACCGTTCGGACGAGGTCTGGGATCTTGGCTTCGTCGCCTTCGACGGCTCTGCGGCCGCCCCGCTGTTGAATCAGATGGAGCCGCTCGTGGGGACCGTTCTTCCGGCGCCGAACTTCAGCGATCTGTGGGACCAGCTGGAGTCGCTGTGGCATTTGATCAGTCTGAACGGCGAGCAGGCTTATTGGGAATCGTCCAAACGGATGTACAATTTGCTGCTCACCGCCTTGGAAGGACAGACCGCCGGCAAGAAGCCCGCCAAGAACGTCTATCCGGCCGGTCAATCGAACGCCGCGCTCCAGACCGCCGTCAAGCTCATCCACGATCATTACAACGAACGTCTGCTCCTGGCCAACGTCGCCCGCGCCGCCGGGTATTCCGTCCAGCACTTCCACCGGCTGTTCGTCGAGAGCTTCGGCGTCACGCCGCAGCAGTATATTCTGCAGCTGCGCATGCGAAGGTCGGTCCAGCTGTTCGAGGAGCAGCCCGGCATCTCCGTCGAGAAGGTCGCCGAACTGATTGGGATGGAGACGAGCTATTTCATACGCATGTTTAAGCGGACTTATGGGCGTACGCCGAAACAGTACAATAAAGGCTAGCGCCCTTTGCCGAGGGCTTCCGCCCTCTGGACACCCGGAATTACACCTCCCCAAGCTGATTCCCTCCCCCTTCCCCCTCCGCCGAGGGGAACCATAGGACTTCGCCCTCTGGACTCCCTTTTTCGTGCTGGCTCGTTTGTTCGCGGTCGGCGGTTGCTTCGAGCTGGCACGCTTTTGTCCTTGCGGACAAAGCTTCAGTCGGTTTTGAAGTCTGTCCTACGACATAAGCCTGTCATCTATAGGCCATGGGTGGCTTCACCGAACTTTCCCTTATCCTTACAGCACTCCCCCCTCCGCCGAGGGGAACCATAGGACTTCGCCCTCTGGACTCCCTTTTTCGTGCTGGCTCGTTTGTTCGCGGTCGGCGGTTGCTTCGAGCTGGCACGCTTTTGTCCTTGCGGACAAAGCTTCAGTTGGATCTGAAGTCAGTCCTACGACATAAGCCCGGACACGCTTTATGTAAAAGAAAGCGCGAACCCTTGTCGGGTCCGCGCTTTTGCTGTTCTGATAATAGTCTTGAGTCCTTTTAAACCTTACTCCCCATACAACACGCCCATCAGCTGATGGATCACCACGGCCGCTTCGGCGCGCGTCGCGGTTGCTTTCGGCGCGAATTTGCCGCCGGTTGTGCCTTTCATGAGGCCTTGCGCCTGCACGGCCGAGACCGCTTCGCGCGCATAGGACGAAATGGATGCTTCGTCGGTGAAGCTTGCCGCAGCTCCAGCGGCCGGCTTGGCACCGGCTGCCTGGATGGCACGGTGAAGCAGCACCGCCATCTCTTCCCTTGTGATGACATCATTCACGCCGAACGTTCCGTTCGTTTTGCCTTTGGCAATGCCCAGCGCCTCGGCAGCGGCAACGGATGCGGTGTACCATTGTCCGGCCTTCACATCGGAGAATTGGCTCGTTTGTGCTTCAGCGGTGCCGCCCATTGCCTGCATAAGCATGTGCAGGAAGGCTGCCCGCGTCACTTGACCGCCCGGCTGGAACGCATCGGCGTTCACGCCTTGGACAATCCCTTTGGCCGCTAGCGCCGCGATGGCTGGCTGCGCCCATGGATACGCCTTCGTATCTTGGAACGTCAGCTTCGCATACGCAGCCGCATACCGGCTGAAGTGCTCCGGCATGAACGAGATCGTTCCCGTCGCTTCATCGTAGCGGACTTGACGCACCGCTTCGAGTCCGCCTTGCTCGTTGACATAGTACACGGCCAGTTGATCCGGGTTCTCGCCATCCTTGAGCGTGTACGGCATGCCGACTTCGATTTTGCCGCCTTGCCATTCGAGCTTCTTGTCGCCAACGGACAGCTGGAAGTCGTAGACCGGACGGTCGCCGACCAGGCTGCGCGCTTCCGCCGTCAGGCTATCTGCGTTCACCTGCGCTACCGAGAGCTCGATCGGCTTGCCAGTCAGGCTTGGCGCCGATTCCAGAAGAGACGGAGCCAGACTGACCCGAACGCCGCCGACTGTAACTTCAACAGCCTTCACATCTTGCTTCGACAATTTAGCCATCCAATCCGTCGGGAGCGATACTTGAGCTCCCTTCGCGCCGGCTGGCAGCTCGATCGCGATGGCGATACGTTTGTTATCGCCTGTCGCCGCTTGCGGCAGATTGTTCGCGCCAAGCTCGACGCTCACCTTGCCGTTCGCGTCCAGCTTGCCGGTCGCGGTCACCTTCACCTGCGAGCCATCGACCGTGACGGTATTCGTGCTCGGAATGCTGACCGTGACAGGGCCGGAAGATTGCTGCTGAGCCGCGACCAGCGAGGCTATCGCCGTCTTCAGTTGTGCAGCTGCGCCATCCACTTGATCCTGCACGACCTCTTGGCTCGTCGCGATGGTCTTCGCCGCTTGGAGGGCGGTCGCAAGCTTCGTCCAGCTGTCGCTCGTGTAGGCGCTCTGCTGCAGCGCTTCGGCCTTCGCGATTTCCGCTTCGAGCGCCGTTTTGTTCGTCAAGAACAGGCCCGTTGCGCTGAAATCCATGAAGCCGACCCAGTCGCCGCCGTTCGTAACCGTTACTTTAATAAATCTGGCAATCGTATTCGCCGGCAAGACAACCGAGGATTGATCGATGACATCGTTCGTCGTGTCTGCCGCCACCGTGTACGTCTCGCCGTCCTGCGATACCTCGATTTTGAACTTCTTCATGCCGGACCACAGGTTCATCGCGACTTTCTTCACGAGCGCCGGTTTGCCGAGATCGACGCTCCACCAGCTGCCCACGCCTTTGTCCGTTCCCCAGGACGTATTCGGATTCGCGTCGATCGCGCCTGCCGGGGAATTGTCTTGACCGCCGCCGCTGCCCGCGCTGGACGATGCGGTCGCCACGACGCCTTCGGCTTCCGTCAAGTCAATGAGTGGAAGGAGGGCCGTCTTCGCCGCCTCCAAGGCGCTCAGCGCCGCATCCACTTCCGCTTGCGTTGCGTCTGCTTTCGCTTGTACCGCGATGGCGGTTGTCAGCGCCTTCTGGAGCGACTGCCACGTCGAGCCGACGTAATCGGAACCGCTCAGCTTGCCGATGTTGGCGATCAGCGCGGCCAACGCGCTCTTGTCGACATTGGACAATTGATCGATCGCTGCATTCAGAGCTGCGACCGCCTCGTTCACTTCCGTCTGCGTCGACTTCGCGCTGGCGAAGATGCTCTTCGCATTCTCAAGCGCCGATGTCAATACGCTCCACGTCTGCGCCGTCCAGTCAGCCTCGTTCAACGCTTCCGCCTCTTCAATGGCGGCAGCCAGCGTCGTCTTCACTGCCGGGATGACATCGAGCGCGTCAATCGCGGACGTCAAGGCCGCCGCGGCCGAATCGGCTTCCTGCTGCGTCAGTCCCGATGCGGCATATGCCTTCGCATGGACAGCTTCCGCAGTCGCGATCGCCGGCGCCAGCGTCGGCCAACTCGCGGTCGTGAAGTCCTCCGCCTTGAGCGCCTTCGCCTTCGCAATGACGCGAGCAAGCTCCATCCGGTTCGCCGGGAACTGCGCCATGCCGACTTTGTACACGTCGAGCGAGTTCAGCGCATAGCCCTTATACGCATAGCCGCCATTCTCCGGATACGAATCGTAGTCGAACATCGACTGATTCTCCCATGCGTCGCCTTCGGAGGCGATCCAGCCGACGTTCGCCGGAATCCAGGCCGGCTCCCAGTAGAAGAAGCCTGCGCCCTTGTCTTCCGGTACGGAAGCGAGCAGCTCCATCATTTTTTTGATCGCGTCGTATTGACCCTGCACAGTCGCCGGCCAGATCGCGCCGCCGACCAGTTTCGCATCGGAATCGATGATATTGCCGTGCGCGTCGCCGTCTTTATACGAGAACGGATACGACGTTTCCGCGATAATGACGTCTTTGTTGTAGCGTTTCGAAATATCGTCCATGTTGCTCTTCACCGCTTCAAGCGTGCCGTGCCAGAACGGATAATACGACAGTCCGATAATGTCGTAATCGACCTTGCCGGTTACCCCTTCCCTCATCCCGCTAATGCCGTCGAAGAAATTGCGGAACGTGCCGTTTTGGCCGCCCTCGGCCAAGTGAATCATGATCTGAATCTTGTTGCCGTCCGTCTCGAACTCGCGGACCGCCTTGGCGCCGCTGTTCAGGAGCTGCACCTGCTCGTTGAAATTGACCGAACCGCCGAGTCCGGTCAGCACGCCGGAATTGATCTCGTTGCCGATCTGAACCATATCCGGCAAAGCGCCGGCCTCTTTCAGCTTCGTTAACGATTCGTGCGTGTAATCATAAACTGCCTGCACCAACCCGTTAAAATCAAGGTCCTTCCATGCCGCCGGACGAACCTGCTGGCCCGGATGGGCCCAATCGTCGGAGTAGTGGTAATCGACGAGCAGCTTCATGCCTTTCGCCTTGACGCGCGCAGCCATGCGGATCACGTCGTCCAGATCGTTGTAGCCGCCCGACTTCGTCGGCTCGTTCCACAGCCGCAAGCGCACGTAGTTGACGCCGCGGTCCTTCAGAATGTCGAGCAGATCCCGCTCCGTCCCGTTCGCATCGAAATACCGTCCGCCGTTATCTTCGATGGCAGTCAACGTGGAGATGTCGACGCCGCGGACAAAATCGTCCCGGTACCACGAGACCGATACATCTGCCGATGGTTGAACCGAAGCCCCTGCGACCGCTCCCGCCACCGTAAAGCTGCCTTCCGCCGCATACTGAGTAGCGTTAACGCTGTCCCATACGACATTCACTTCGCCGCTCGAGCCGTTCGCATAGCGAGCCGTCACCTTGGATGGCAGCGCTGGCGCGATACCGACCTTGGTCGTCAGCGTAACTGGATCGTAGCCAGTAATGGCGCTCGGCGCATGGCCGTCCGCCAGCTCCCAAATCTTCAGCTCCTTGATGCCCGGCCACCAGCCGCCGCCGGCGTAGTACGAGATGGACACTTTCACATAACGAATGTCAGTTTGCTCGAATGTATCCGTTGCGACCGTAGCCGCTGCTTCGTTGTTCGATCGATCGGCCGCCGTTGCCCAATCGGAGCCGTTCTCGGACACCTCGACTTTATATTTAACGTTCTTGTCGGCATCCTTCCACGTAATCTCCGAACCCGCGAGCGAGTAGGCCTGGCCCAAATCAACCTGAAGCCAATGCGTGCCGCCTTCCGCAATCGCGCTCGGCGCGCTCCATGCCGTCCCCGGATCGCCGTCGACCGCCTTCTCCTTGACATTGCCCCACTGCGTATCTTCACCGCTTGCCGTGACCGTCTTGCCTTGCGCCAAATTCACGTCGGCCGCTTCTACCGGCTGCGCGGTCCACACCATGCTTCCCCATGCGAGGAGCAACGTCATCATCAGTGCAAAATGCTTTCTACCTCGACGCATTCGAGCATCTCCTTTGTTTACCATTTGTCGGTGCTGATCACAAACTCCATATGTAAGCGCTGTCTTAAAAAGTAAAAATAAAAGCGCTCCATGTAAGCGAATGGACTATCGTGCGAAGCACTAAAATCGATCATGCGGCATCGTGCCATTTCACCGCACCCCATAAACTTCCAGCTTCACTGTCTTTGAAAAAAGCTGTCCCGAACTTTCGTTGCGGGACAGCCTTCTACCGTTCGATTGCCGATTACTTTTGCGCCGCGAGGAACGCGTCGATTTGAGCTTGCAGCTCGGTTTGCACCTTGTCGATGCCCGCCGATTTCAGCTGCGCGATCAAGTCGGCTTGGCCTTTGTCCAAGTCTTTGATCAGGCCGTATTCGAGCGGAATCGCGTAGCGAAGCATAACGTTGCCGATGTTCGCGACTTCGTTCTTCACTTTGGAGTCGTCGAAGACGAAGGTTTCGAGCGGGAAGTGGTACACTTTGCTCGTCCACGTGTTGAACATGTCGTCCGCCACTTTCGGATAAGCCGCGTCTTGACGGTTCAGCGCCGAGTTCCAGCCCCATACGGAGAAGCCCGATGGCGAGTAGTTCGCCGCGCTTGGACCCGCGTTGTATTTGTCTTCGCCAACCGCCTCGTAGTGCGTGCCAGCAATGCCGTACATCGAGAGGTCATGGATTTGCTTGTCGTTCTGAAGCAGGTCGATCAGCATCAGGGAACGCTCGACGTTCTTGCTTGTCGCGTGGATCGCCAGGCCGTTCTGCGTGGAGATCGCGCTGATTTTCTTCTTGTCCGGCGTCAGATCCGCGATGGCCAGCTCGATGCCGACATTCTCGCGCGTCGATTCCATGATGTTTGCCGCGACCGTACCGATGTTTTGCGCATAGGAAGCCGCTTTGCCTGCTTTAATGTCCTGCCATACGTCGTTCTTGTTGCTGACTACGTTGCGGGACCAGCCGTTGTTGTCAGCCAGATCTTTGTAGTACGCGAGCAGCTGCTTGAATTCCGGCGTGTCATATACGTTGAACACTTTGCCAGCAGCGTCGTCCATTTTGTACGCGAGCGGGAAGTTGTAGTCGACCAGGTTCCATTCGTTTTGCTGCTCGAGCATGATTTGGTCGAGTTCATGCCATTTCCAGCCGTCGGCCGCTTTCGCTTGGAACGCGTTGATGCCCTTCTCGTTCGCCGCGATCGCTTTCACGTACGCTGCATAGGTCTCTGGGCTCGTAACCGGCTCCAGGTTGTATTTCTTGCGCAGATCTTCGCGGATCAGGACGACTTTGTCCGTGATTTCCACGTTGTTGTTCGGCACCATGAACAGCTTGCCGCCGACTTTCGCTTGATCCCAAGCGACTTTAGGCATATTCGCCCATGTTTGCGGGGCATACTTCGAGAGCAGATCATCGGTCAGCTCCAGGAAGCCGCCTTTGAGCGATTGGTCATTGTAGAACGCCCAGTTCGCCGTGTACACGATGTCGAAATCTTCGTTCGCCGCGAATTTCAGCGGGTATTTCTGCGACCAGTCCGCCCAGTCGAGGAACTCCGCTTCGACCGTCGCGTTGATTTTCTCTTTCAGCAGCTTATTGAGCTCGCCGAAGACTTGATCGTAATCCGCCGGTTTGCCGCCGACGAGGAGCATTTTGAGCTTAACTTCTTCGCTTGTATCCGAAGTGCCGGCATTCGCCGTACCCTCAGCCGCGCCGTTCGTTGCGCCATTGTTGGCCGCTTGGTTGTTCGTCTTTGCGGTATTGTTGTTGCCCCCGCAAGCGGTGAGCACAATGGATAACATCATGATGATGGTCAGCAACAGCAGCGCTGATCTTTTCTTGGTTTGCATGAACCGCTTCCCCCTAAAAATATTGATAAGTGTAGTATATGATAACCGGGCGGTGCCCAGGGTCATCCAAATATTAGCCTTTGACCGAACCGATCGTCAGACCTTGCACGAAGTAGCGCTGGATGAACGGATATGCGAGCAGGATCGGGCCTGTTGCGACGAGCGTCATCGCCATCTTGAGGCTCTCCGTCGGCAGGCTGACGTTCACGACCGCGCCGGATTGCATCATCGCTTTGCGCATGCCTTCCATGTTGCCAAGCATTTTGTACAAATAATATTGCAGCGGCATCAAGTTCTCGTTGGAGATGAACAGGAGCGCGTTGTACCAGTCGTTCCAATAGCCCAGCGCGATGAACAAGCCGATCGTCGCCAGCGCCGGCTTCGCCAGCGGCAGGATGAGCTGCAGGAAGATGCGGAAGTCGCCAGCGCCGTCGATCTTCGCCGACTCTGTAATGGCTTCCGGAATGCTGCTCATGAACGATTTCATGACGATGATGTAGAAGACGTTCAGCAGCATCGGCAGAATCAGGACGAGCAGCGTGTCTTTCAGATGCAGATACTTGATGATCATCAGGTACCACGGCACCAGGCCGCCGCTGAACAGCGTCGTGAAGAAGAAGAAGAACGAGAATTGGTTGCGCCATTTGAAATCTTTGCGCTGTAGAACGTAAGCCGTCATCGCCGTGAGGAACAAGCCCGCCACGGTACCGATGGCCGTCACCGCGATCGTGATGCCATAGGCGCGGAGCATTTGCTCCGGATATTTGAACAAGACGCTGTACGCTTCGGTCGAGAATGTCGTCGGGATCAACTGGAAGCCATTCTCGATGATCGACTGCTCCTCCGAGAAGGAAGAGGAGACGACCAGCAGGAACGGAATGAAGCAGAACACCGCGAGTACCGTGATGACGATATAGCCGATGATTTGGAGCAGCAGCACGTCTTTGCCGCGCCGGTTGGCCGCGATCTTCGCGTTGCTGCTTGCTTGCGCTGCGGGTGCGCTCATGTGTAACTCCTCCTTCTGTTAGAACAATGCGCGATCTTTGTCGTAGCGGCGTACCGCATAGTTCGCGAGCATAATCGTCGCGAAACCGAGAATCGATTGATAGAAGCCGACCGCTGCCGACAGCCCAATCTCGTTGGACGTGGTCAAGGAACGGAAGACGAAGGTGTCGATGACGTCCGTGTTCGAGAACAGCAGGCCGTTGTTTCCGACCATGTTATAGAACATGCCGAAGTCGCCGCGGAAGATGTTGCCGATTGCCAGCAGTACCAGAATGATGATCGTCGGGTACAGGTTCGGGATCGTCACTTTGAAGATCCGCTGGAAGATGTTGGCGCCGTCCATCTCCGCCGCCTCGTACATTTCCGTATCGATGCTCGTGATCGCCGCCAGGTACATCACCGTGCCGTAGCCTAGCGTCTTCCAAGCCGATACGATGACGAGAATGACCGGCCAGTAGGAAGGCGTGTTATAGATGTCGATCGGCTCCATGCCGAACGTCGTCAGAATCGAGTTGATCGTGCCCACATCGTAGTTGAACAGGTTGTACGCGATCGCGCCGACGACGACCCAGGAGATGAAGTACGGCAGGAACATGACCGACTGCGCGATTTTGCGGAACCACTTGCCCGCCACCTCGAACAGCAGGATCGCGACCGTGATCTGCAGCACGTTGTTCACGACGATGAACGCGATATTATAAAGCGCGGTGTTCCGCGTGACGAGCCAAGCGTTGCCGGACTCGAAGAAGAATCGGAAGTTGTCCAATCCGTTCCATGGGCTGCCGAAGATGCCGCCCGTATGGTTGTACTGCTTGAATGCCAGGACGATCCCCGCCATCGGGACGTAGGCGAATACGAGGAAGAACAGCACGGCCGGCGCGAGCATCAGCAGCAGCGCCCGGTTCTTCTTGATCTCTCCCCAAACTCCATTCCGGTTCATCCGATTGTCTCCTCTCGTGTGTTGCTCTCTGTGTGTATAGGCTAATTATAACGAGGGAGCGCTTTCGGCAAGATTGAGGGGGGCAACTAAAAGTAGTACAAAAACAATGATTTGGGGTGGGGAGGTTTAGTTTGGGGTAAAGGGCGGGGATAAAAAAAACGGCACCTCAGGTCTTTGTCCCTGCGGCGCCGAATGTCGCTGTCTTACCAACGATATTAAAACGATTCTCTCCATAAAAGAGCAAGCCCCGGTTACCGAGGCCTACTCACTTTAAGCAATACCGGGTAAGGCTGCCACCTAATCGCCCCTCTACCGCGCCAAATACGCCCTCTCATACCGCATCACTTTCCGAAAAACGCGCTTATCCGGCAGCTTCCGGAACACATACGGGTCCGGCATCGTGTTCACCTCAAGGATCCACGGCTTCAGCGTGGCATCCATGGCGATATCCAGCCCGACCTTGTACACGCCGGGAAAAGCGTTCCGCATCGTCCGACCGGTCAAGACGCCAAGCTCGGCCAGCGATTTGAGCTTCGCGTCCAACTGCTCCGCATGCGGGGCAAGCAGCCGTTCGGCGGGGACGAGCTCGCCGCCGTTGTGGACGTTGGTGACGACTTTGTGCTTGGCGGCGACGCGGCCGATGATGCCGGTCGTCTCCCACTTGCCTGCCGGCGAGTACTGGGCCATGACGCGCAGATCGAATCGCCGCCCGTTATGTTTCAGCAGGTTGATGCCGCGCTGGACCAAATATTTACGTTTACGAGTATCTCGCAAGATCGCGGCATACATCGAATCGTAAGTACCGTGATCGTTCGTTTTCGTGCCAAGCTGATAGCGGTACCCGCTGCCGAGCCGCTCCACCCGCATGACGCCTTGCCCCCACATGCCTTTCTCCGGCTTAACGTACACCATCCCGTAGCGATCCAGCATCCGCTTCAAGCTAGCCTTTCTCATGCGCACCGTCTCGGGTATACAACGGTCGAGCTCCGATACTTGGCGAAGAGCGGCGGTTTTTTTCCATTTGCTCGTAACATACCGGGACAATCGTTCCACCTCTTCCCCCGAACGCCCCTTCCTTGCGCACTCGGGTCCATATTGAAGCAGGCCGCTTCAGGCTATCCTATGCGCCGCCGCACGAGCCTGACCGTCCATTTGCCCTACCATGGCAAAAGACCCGCATCCTCCCGGATACGGGTCTCCTTCTCAAATCTTATGCTTCTTCCGGTACTCGCCCGGCGACATCCCGATTGCCTGCTTGAACTGGCGGTTGAAGTAAATGATGTTCTTGTACCCGACGCGCTCGGCGATCTCGTACACCTTCAGCAGCGGATCGCGCAGCAGCTCGCAGACGCGGTTCATCCGGCGCTCGTTCAGGAAATCGCTGAAATGCTGGCCGGTATCTTCCTTGAATACGTGCCCCAGGTAGTTCGGCGTGAAGTCGAAATGCGCCGCGACTTCCTTCAAGGTGACGCGATGCTCCAGATGATCGTCCACGTAGCGGATGATTTCCTCGATCAGCTTGCGCTTCTGGCGCTGCTTCTTCGCGTACAGCAGCTCGGACAGCTCGAAGAATCGGCGGCGCAGCCAGGAGAGCACGTCGCCCATCGTCTCGAATTGGAACAGCATAACCGGCTGGTGCGACTCCCACTGGAGCAGCTCGTACAGGTTCTCGCCTTGGCGCTGCAAATCCGCGTGCAGCTTGGACGTAATGCGTATAATGAGATCGTAGATCTCGCTCTTGCGGCTGCCGGAGACGTCGCGGTTGAACAGCTGGAGCAGGCAATCGTCGATGGCGACGAGGTCGTACTCGAGGATCGCCTCCAGCATCCGGTCGACGACCTCGTCGTCGCTTTCGGCCAGCGACGGCCGCGCCGAGGATGCCGCCCCATCGCGGATGAGCCGGCTCTTGCCGAGCAGCCACTTGGCGCTGACCGCCGCCTGCGCCTGTCGGTACGAATCGTGCAGCCCGCGTAAGTCCGTCGCGTATTGGCCGACGCCAACCGTAATCGTCAGCGGCGAGCCGCCGCGCACGTCGGCGATCAGCTCCTCCAGCATCGCCGTGAGGCGTTCCTCCGGCACCGAGGAGACGAGGATGAAGCGCGAATTACCGCTCATAAGCAGCGTCCCGAGCGCACGATCCGCGACCAAGCCCGCAATCAGCAGCTCGATCCGGCGCGCCGTGTTTGCCCGCTCTTCTTCGGCTACCCGCCACTCCAGGTCATCGATCTCGATTGCCGCCACGGTCGCCCCCGCCTGCAGGAGCGGGTGCAAATAATCGCGGATATGCGGCTCCACCGCGCCCGCGTCGCCGGACTGGAACCAACGCAGCAGCAGCTCTTGGCTGACCAGCGACAGCGCTTCAGACATCGAGCGGTCCTGCTCCCGCTGCCGATTGAGCTTGGCGCTTAGACTCTCCAGCATCTCGTGCAGCTCGTTATCGTCCACCGGCTTGAGCAAATACCCCGCCGCGTTCACCTGCATCGCTTCCTTCGCGTAGCCGAAGTCTTCGTGTCCGCTAATGAAGACGATCTGCACGTGCGGATGCAGCTCCCTCACCTTCCGCGCGAACTGGAGCCCTGTCATAATTGGCATCCGGATGTCCGAGAGAATGACGTCGACATGCTGCTCCTCCAGTATTTTCAGCGCGGCGAACCCGCTGTTCGCCGTCCCCACGACCTGTACGTTCAAGTGGCTGCCCGCCACCCGCCGCCGCAGCCATTCCAAATCGATCGCTTCGTCATCCACCAGCAAAATATTCATCCTGTATGCACCTCGCTTGCTGTAATCCGCGCTAACGCACCGCCTCGCAGTGCTTGTCTCCTATGCGCGGCTGGTTCTTCGTACCGAAGATATGCCGCGGCAAACTGATGGCAATTCCGCAGCCCGTCCTTCCTCCGAGCGTCCGCATGCTTATCCGCCGCTTTCGTCCTCCGTTCCCGCGTCCTCGCGATGCTCGAACGGGAGCAGCAGCTGCACCGTCGTGCCGCCGCCGAAGACGCTTTTGATCGTGACGCCGAATTCGTCCCCGTAGCGCAGCTTGATCCGCTCGTTGACGTTTTTCAACCCATAACTGTCCGACTGGCTGGGGCCGACGAGCAGCCCGCGCACCGTCTCCGGCCTCATGCCAACGCCGTTGTCGATGACTTTCAGCTCGATCGACTCCCCGACCCGTCTGCCGGTGATCCGGATTGCGATCCGTTCCCCGTACCATGCATGTTTGAAAATATTCTCCACGAACGGCTGCAGGATCAGCTTCGTCACCTGCACATCCTCGATGCCCGGCTCGATGTCGATATAGACGGCGAACGCGTCGGCGTATTTCACCCGCTGGATGTCCAGGTACGTCTCCACCTGCTCGACCTCTTTGCCCAGCGGTATGAACACCTTGCCCGAATTGAGCGTCAATCGGTAAAATTTCGCCACGCCCTTCACCATCTCCGTCACCTTGCGCGTCTCCCCGAGGTTCGCCAGCGAGCTGATCGTCGAGAGCGTGTTGTACAGAAAATGCGGATTGATCTGCGCCTGCAGTGCCTCAAGCTCCGCCTGCTTCTTGTGTAAACCCTGCACGTACACGCGGTTGATCAGCTCCTGAATGTTCTCGGCCATGACGTTGAAGGCGTCGGCGATCTGCACGAATTCGTCGCTGCCGCTGAACCGAATCCGCTTCTGGAAGCTGCCTTCCTGGAAGGAGCGGAGCATCTTGACGATGCGGTTCATTTTGCGCCCGGACAACCTGGCCACGATAACGCCGATGAACGCCATGACCGCGAAGCTGGCCGCGCACACGAGCATGATCGAATTGCGCAGCTTGCCCGCGTCCTTCTTCAAATACGAATACGGCACGAGCGTCTCGATCGAATAACCGGTTCGGGGAATCGGCTCGATCAGCGTCAGCGAACGCTCCCCCGGATTGGCGGCCGTCCCCCCCCGCTGGAACACGGTCCGTCCGGTCGCCGTCTCCTGCAACCGCAGCACGATGCCTTCGCCCAGCGGGAACGCGTTGAAATCCCCGAGCAGGTCGTCCAACCGCGTCGTAATGCGCACGTAGCCGATGACCGTCATGTAGTCGCTGTACGATACCAGCTTGCGCAGATGCGAGATATTCTCCAGCCGCTCGTCCGAATCGAGCTGCACCCAGGTGTTGTCCTTGCCGGATTCGCGGAATTCGCGATAGCCTTCGCTTTCGGCCAGCCGCTGCGCCGGGAGAATATAGTAGTCGCTCTTCTGAATCGGCGCCGAGACCGGATCGCCCTCGACCTCGTTCAGATCGTTATTCAGCGTGAACAGCATCAGCCGTAAGCTGTTCCCGTACAGCTGGAGCGGCGACTGCAGCTGCGGCACGATCTCATCGAGCATCGTCCAATAGATCTCGATCGGCTCGCCGCGCGTCTGGATCGCCCGCTGGAACGGCACGCTGCTGAACAGCGTGTCGGAGATGCGCTGCATCTCGGACATTTTGTACGTCATATTGTTGCGCGACTGCTCCATCGCCGTGCGGATGTTCGTCTCCGCCATCTCGGTCCGCGATTCGATGAGCATGCTGTAAGAGATATAGCCGATCACAATGTCGGTCAACAGGACGAGAATAAGGTAAGGCAGCATCATTTTGTAGGTAAAAGGCATGTATCGCTTCATGTTCCGTGTCGCTCCCCGGCCGTTCGTGTCCCCCGCGGTCTTCCCGTGCTTAGTATACCCTTTGGCTCCGCGAACGATGGAAATTGTTGCATTAGTATAACAAAACGTTGATGTCCTCATCTACAGCGACGTTATCAAAGCGCTTACAATTTGAGATGTCGGGAGGTCGCGACCCTGCAAACCGATAGATCGTCTATCCCACCGCACACAAGGAGGAATCATCATGTCTCAACGCTCAACTCGTGTCTGGAAGCCGCTCCTGCTGCTGCTCGCCGCGCTGCTCCTGACCACGTCGTTCCCGTATACCGCCGGACACCAGGCCGTCGCCGCGCCCACGTTCGCCAAAGGCGCCGATATTAGCTGGGTCGCCGGGATGGAGGCGCAAGGGTACAAATGGAAGGACAAGAACGGCACGACGCGCGACATTTTGCAAATTCTGAAGAACGATTACCAAATGAATTCGGTGCGCCTGCGCGTCTGGGTCAATCCGAATATGAGCGACTACTTCAACGGCTACATGAACGCCGAGACGGCGGCGAAGCTGGCCAAGCGGGCTAAGGACCTCGGCATGAGCGTCATGTTAACGCTGCATTACAGCGACTCGTGGGCCGATCCCGGACAACAGACGAAGCCATACGCATGGCAAGCCTACAATTTCACCCAGCTGATGGACGCGGTCTGGTCGCACACCGTCTACGTCATGAACACGATGAAGAACGCGGGCGTCACCCCGGACTGGGTGCAGGTCGGCAACGAGACGAACGACGGCATGCTGTGGAGCGATGGCCGGGCTTCGGTCAACATGAAGAACTACGCCTGGCTCGTCAATACGGGCAACAATGCGGTCAAGAGCATCTTCCCGTCCACCAAGACGATCGTCCATCTGGCCAACGGCTACGATAACGCGGTGTTCGTCTGGAACATCGGCGGCCTGATCGCGAACGGCGCGACCTTCGACATCATCGGCATGTCCTTGTACCCGAGCGCGTCGGATTGGAGCACCAAAGTGACGCAGACGATCAGCAACGCGAATAATATGATCAGCCGTTATGGCAAAAGCATCATGATCTCCGAGATCGGCCTCGACTACAATCAGCCGTCCGCGGCGAAGAGCTTCATCGCCGATATCAAGACGAAAGTGCGCAATATTTCCGGCGGCAAAGGTCTCGGCGTCTTCTATTGGGAACCGCAAGCGACGCCAGGCTACAACGGCGGCTATAACAAAGGCGCATGGCAGGCCGACGGCAAGCCGACGATCGCGCTCGACGGATTCTTGAACTAATCTCTTCATTGTAAAACGTCCCTCGCGGTGCGCGGCATCGAGGTTAGCAACGAAAACCTATACTTTTTCAACGATTCGGCGCAAAGCGAGGGCATGTTCGGCGCCATAGGCACCCATTAGGCGATGATTAATAGAAGAAACGCAAATAGAAGGCGGACCAAAAGGTGCCATAAGGTACCCTAGGGTCTGCCTTCTTCACGTTCCGACATGGCTTATATCGATGACTGCACGTCTGTCTACTCATCCAGCATGATCCCCGCGACCCCCGCGCTGATCAGCCCTGCCACCGCCTCGATGACGATCCTTGGCTGATGGATATGTATCGCATGCCAACTGTCCGGCACGACGACCTGCTTCGTCCGCTCCGTCAACCGAAGCAGCGCCTGCTGCCCTTCCAGCCACTCGGCCGTCTGTCTGCCGGCTGTCAGCACGATGACGGGCAAATGAGGCGGCAGCGGCGGCGCCTGGTGCAGCTGCGCAGCGCTGTCCGCCGTGCCGATCAGTTCCGCGTACGCCGTCTTGTACGCGCTGCTCCGGTAGCCGAGCGAACGGACGGCCCGTCCCGCTTCGCCCGGCAGGCGCTTCACGCCGATCCATTGCTTCAGGTACCTGGGAATGCCGATCGGCGCGAGCAGGTACCCAAGCCGCAGACGGCTCCGGTGCTTCGAGCGCTCTGCCCTGCGCGCGGCATGGCCGTCTTGCCCGGTTTGCGGGGCGAACCGGTCCGCGTGCGTCGAGTCGACCAGCACCAGCCCCATCACCTCTTGCGGGTAGCTTGCCGCGAACAGGTGCATGATCATCCCGCCGTAAGAGTGGCCGACCAGCAGATAAGGCGGCGCCAAGTTCAGTGCTCGCAGCAGCTCCCTTAACGCTGACGCGCTGCCCGCGCATGTCGGCACGCCGCTTGCCGGGGAGCTCCAACCGAAGCCGGCTCTATCATAAGCGAGCACCGTCGCATATTTGGAGAGCGCCGGCTGCACGAGCGACCAATCGAGCGAGCACCCGCCCATGCCGGATTCCAAAATAACGGTCGGTCCGCCCGATCCGGTTACGATCGCATGCAGCTGTCCATCGCCGACCTGCACCATCTCGCCCACCGGGCCGTACCGATGCGCGTCATAGCGGGATAACGCCGCTTGCAGCGCGCTCAGCGGCAGCCCGGCGATCGCGATCGCGTGGCGCAATACACGCTCGTTGGCCTCGATTCCGCTCATTCCTCTCACCTCGCGTAAGAACGTCTATACGACTCATCATAAAGGTGAAGCTTCTCGCGAAAAAGAGAATTTACAGCTGGCGTTTTTTCTTATTTTTGCGCGAGAAAAAAGACGCCGTGGCGGCGTCTTCCTTAACATCCATCCTGGCGAGGAAGATGGTCGTTATCATGGCAGTAGCTGCATGATCTCGAGCAGCGTTCGCGTCTTCTCCCGCTTGGTCGGCGTGCGGAACATGGAATCGACGTACGTGTCTTTCACCCAATCTTCGAACGGCTCCGACGTCTCCACCTCGTTCGTCTCCGGGTTGTAATCGATGCCGATGACCGAGAGCTTGGATTTCGTCCGGGAACCGGTCAAACGCATGATGGTAGCCATATTCGCCGCTTCGCCCGTGTTCAGATAGGCCAGGATGTTGTCGTGCGTCTCCTTGTACTGCGCCTGCAGCCGCGTAATTTCCTCGGCCGCCGCGTTCTCTATCGCCGCTTGCTTCTCGAGCTCCCGCGCCTTGATCGCTTCCATCTCGTCGTCCGTCAGCGGCCGTGTCGGCTTGCCGAAGGACAACGGATCATAGACGGACTCCGCCACGTACGGATAGCCGGTCCGCTTGGTCCAGACGCCTCCCCCTTTGCGCAATATGTGGCCTATCGACGAGGACGAGCCTGAAGTCGCATCGACGAGACCCGAGTAATCGTTGCCGCCCGGTCCCTTCCTGTCCGTTGCCATCGGGATCATGAAATCCGGCCGCGATCCGCGCAGATTGCCCGGCGTCACTTGAATGCCCACGCCGCTCATGTTGGCGGAGGCGTAATCCTCGATCAGATAGCCGCCCGGCGCGGACGGATGGACGCTTGCTCCGCCGCCGATATGATCCATCAGCTTGTTCTGGAAATTATCCGCGTGCCCGCTGTACGGGAACTTGGCCGCGACCTCCGTCACCTTCATCCGGCCGGCGACGACGTCGTTCACGACCTTCTGCACGTTATCCCGCGCTTTATTGACATGGCCGTCGATTTCTTTGGCTTTCAATCTCGCGCTTGCGATCAGTCCCGCCAACGCCCGATTCTGATCATCGTTCAGTTCCTTCGAGACAACCGGAGCCGTCGGCGTCGGCACGTATTCGATTACTCTGCGCTGCATGACAGGTCCGTTGGCTGACGCTCCCGTCTTGGCAGCCTGATCCGCTGCCAGCTGAAGCAGGGCCTGGTTGCCGATCTTCCGCTGCAGGGCATGCATCGCGTGGGATGGCGCGGCTGCCTTGCCGTCCCTGCCGCCTGGCGTCTGCGCCTGCATCGGGCGGATCTCGCGCTTATTATCCATGTCGTGCTTCATCTTCGTTTGCTCCTCGCTCCCCGTGCCTTGCGTCTGCTCGCCTTTGTTCTATCGTTATGTACATTGTAATATGTTGTCGAATAATGGTAAACGGCAATATTTTGAACGCTATTATCGCGCGGAGCTGCGGCGACAGCGGAGGGGAGATACATATGCGCGGCGCATGATGTAGTGTTGACCCCCGATTCTAGCAGAATGAGGAGCAATCGCTTCCCGCCAAGCCGTCGAGGGCGATCGGCCGTTTTTATTCAGAACCTGCCCGCGCAAAAACTGGTATACTAATTATATGAAGCGGTTGGGTTGTTCGAAAAACGGCAATCATGCTCATTAGGAGGGACATGGATGAGTAACCGAAAGCTCAACGATATTCTGGATAGAACCAAAGAGCGTGTCTCGTTCTTTGCCCATGCGATTCCCGCAATGCCGGAAACCCGGCAGCGAGATGAGGCGCAGCGCAGGCGCGTCATTGCGGTGGAAATCGCGCTGATCGCAGAGAAATTCGATCGCACCAAATTTTCCAAACCTGATCCGGAGATGGTAGCGGCATGGAAGAAATATATGTAGATCCCGAATTGATCACCTTATTGGAAAAAGTCAAACACATCGACGATCCATGGCGGCAGGACTTGGCGGTTGCAAGTATAATTACGAAAGTCTTTGACGACAATCATGTTACCGCACCGGTTATCGTAGGCGGTCTTGTCGTTGCTACCTATACTCAGGGGCTGTATAAATCAAGGGACATCGACTTGATAGCTGTCAACACAGAATTCCCTTACAGAGTGATGGAACATCTGGGCTATGCCAAAATCGACAGCAAGGATTGTTTCCATCCCGAGTTGAAATCCATCGTCGAATTTCCGTCCGGTCGATATTCCGGTTCTTATGATCGCGTTCTCGACTATGAAATCGAGGAGACGGGGCTTGTCGTGCATGTGCAAGGCATGGAAGATATCATACTCGATCGAATCGAAGCCTATGCTGCGAGCAGCGATCAGCGATCCTTGGAATGGGCCTTAAAAATGATGGGCGTTCTCTACGATGAACTCGACTGGACTTATTGCCATACCGAGGCCAGCAAGCGTCACATTCTACGAGATTTTGAGAATATCCAACATTCCATTAAACGCTACAAAGACGACTACATGAAAATGATAGATAAAGTCAATGAACAACGAAAAACTAGAAAGCTAAACAACATTATTACCAAGAAAACCGATTAACACTCGTAAATGGACGGTTGCACATCTTCACGAGCAGCGTCTCTGTCAAAGTCTATAGATCATATTTCATGAAAAAGGTGGTGCCCCTTCGTCATCATAATGACTTTTGGAACACCACCTTATAGACGGACTTTCGCACTCCCCAGCCTTCCACCAATCGCCCTGCCTCTAATCCCGAGACGCCGCCTCATCCAGTCCCTCCACGAACGCCTCCGGCGTGATCACGCCTTCCAGCAGCTTACCGTGCAAATCCATGATCGTTTCCTTCCACTCCGGCGTGCCCTCGTCGAGAATCGGCGTGCCGCTTCTCGACGTCGTTTTCTCCAGAATCGCGAGCAGCTGCTTCTGTAACGCCGTCTCCTTGCCTGTCAGGGCGAATCGCGAAGCCGGAATGCCCGCGCCCTTCTCCCACAACCGCTTGGCCCAATGTTCGGGTTGGAAGAAATACCGGAGGAATGCTTCCGCCTCCTCGGGATGTCGGGTGTGCCGCGCGATCGAGTAGCCGCCGCCGTACCAGACCGCGGTGCCGGTCGAAGTCGCTTGCGCGGATGCCGGATAGGCCATCGCGCCGACATTCTCCCGGAACGCATCCGGGAAGGCCGCGTCAGTGGCGAGTCCGATCTCCCAGCTGCCGAGCAGATACATTGCCGCCTGCCCTTGACCGAACAGGTTGCGTGCGGTTCCGTAATCCGCGGTCAAATAGCCATCCGCGAACGCCCCCATCTCCGCCAGCTGCTGCATCTCCCGCGCCGCCGCAAGGAAGCTGTCCGCGTTAAACGGCATCTCGCGCCGCAGCGCCCGGTCCATCAGGCTGAAGTCGCCGGTCAGCCGCTGATGCACGTACTCGAACCAGATCGGAAAGGACCATAGGTCCATGCCGTTGACCGCGATTGGATTGATTCCTTTCGCCCGGAATTTCTTCACCGTCGTCTTCAGCTCGTCCGTCGTCTTCGGAATGGGCACGCCGTTGTCCGCAAACATTTTCCGGTTGTAATACATCAGGAAATAATCGGTGCTGCGCGGCAGGCCGTAGGCGTTGCCATCCTGCGAGAACCCGTCGACCGCGCCTGGCATGAAGCCCGCAGCCACGTAATCTCCCAAGTCGAGCGGCATCAGTAGTTCATTATCGATCAGCGGCTTGATGAAGGAAGCCTGCCCCCACGTTTGGATGATGTCAGGGAGATCGTTCGTCGCCGCATATACCTTGATTTTGGATTTATAAGGCTCATCCTGCAGCGCCTCCACCTCGATCTTCACGCCCGGATTCGCCGCCATGTACGCATCGATCAGCTCCTGCTCGACCTTGCCCGCTCCATTCGCGCGGTCGGACAAGGCAGTGAACAGCTTCAGCGTCACGACGCCCTCCGCTTGAACCGCCTTGCCAGAAGCCGCGGTCCGCGCGGGCGGCTGCCCGCGCGGCGCCTCGTCATACGTCCCCCCGTTATTGCCCAAACAAGCCGCCAGCAGCGGCAATCCCGCGATAGCCGCCGCAGCCTTCCACCAGCCGCGTCTCATAACCAGACCCCATTTTCCATCGTTTGTTTCGTTTCCTCCTATCATAAAGCCGCACCTCGTTCCATCGATATGCGCGATATTTGCGAAAAGGTAGACAAAATTACGGACTTCGCCAGCGCGCATGTCATTCCCCAGAAATTTCCGATATACTGGGATGGTGAAGCGCTTACAGAAATGCCTGCCCTTACGTGCAGCGCATGCCGCGCGTGGACGAACGAATGCCGCCATCGCCCTATCGTAGGCGAAGCTGCCATCGTGCCGCTGCCCGCCGCGCCGACATAGCCGACCACCTTCCGCCACAAGGAGGCTTCGAACGACTTGCCGCAGCACCGCTACTATCGCTACGCCAATTGGCCGATCCGGATGAAGCTGATGGTGTGGATTATCCCGATGCTCGTCGTCACGATCGGATTGACCGGCATGTTCTCTTATTATATTGCTTCCCAGCAAGTGCTGAGCAAGAGCCGCTTGAATCAAATCAACATGACCCGCACGCTGATGGACGATTTCAATTATATCGCGCAGGACGCAGTCGACTTCTCGAACTTCCTGTTCCTCTCCGATGCGGTGCAGGATTTGCTGAATAAACCATCGGATGCGGCCGTCCGCAGACGGGCCTTCATCTCGCTCTCCACCTTGATGGTCACCCGCCATACGATCCAATCGCTCATCATCTATCCGCTGAACGACTACGGGGACGCGGGCGGCGACCCGTTCGCCATCGACCAGAGCGGCACGACGAGCGCCGTTCCTCTTGAGCGGTTCAAGCAAACTCCGCTCTTTGAGGCGGCCATGCAAGGCGGCGGCAAGGAAGCATGGAGCTTCGTCCATGCGCTGGAAGGCCCGTTCATCGGCGATCGGGACAACAAGCTCGTGCTGCTGAAAGTCATCAAGAACGCGAACGATCTGAGCCGCAAGGCGATCATCGTCGTCGGGATCGACGAGAATCGCTTGAAGGCGCGGCTGGCGGACGCCTTCGACGCGAGCACGCATATTTTTCTCGTCGACCGGACCGGCACGATTATGAGCGGCTCGCTGCCGCGGTGGATCGGCCAGCATTATTGGGATGTGCCGATTGCGGAGATCCACGCGCCGCTGATGGACTTGCCCGAGAATATCCGATCGGACGAACGGCTGATCTCGCATACGTATTCCGCGCTCACCGGCTGGCATGCCTTCGTCGCGCAGCCCAAGCGGCTCATTCTCAAGGAGCTGGACCGCATCAGTCTTATTACCATCCTGTTCATGAGCATCTGCCTGCTGGCGGCCATCTTCGTCTCCTGGTTCGCCACCCTCGCCATCACGAGGCCGATGGGCAAGTTGCTGCAGTCGATGCGCCGCCTGCAGCAGGGCGACTTCACGCAGCGGGTGCAGTTCGCCGCCGGGGACGAAATCGGCCAGCTCGGTCGCGGCTATAACGCGATGGTCCAGCGGATCGACGAGTTGATCAACGACGTGTATTCGACGCGGCTGAAGCAGCGCGAAGCGGAGCTGAAGACGCTGCAGGAGCAGATCAACCCGCATTTTCTATATAACACGCTGGATATGATTTACTGGTCGGCGCGCAAGCAGAGCGACAAGGATTTGTCGGAGATGATCTACTCCCTCTCCAAGCTGTTCCGCCTTCGGCTGAATAACGGCCAGCCCATGATCACGCTCGACCAAGAGCTTGAGCTGGTGCGCCATTATTTGCAGCTGCAGCGGTACCGTTTCAAGGACAGGCTCGACTACGACATTCATGCCCCTCGACTGCCGGTCGACGTCTATATTCCGAAGCTCATCATCCAGCCGCTCGTGGAGAACGCCGTCGTACATGGCTTGGAGCCGATGGATGGCGACGGCTGCGTGCAGGTGCTGTGCGAGACCGATGACGCCTGCCTGCTCATACAGGTGATCGACAACGGGCGCGGCATTGCCGAAGAGCGGCTGAGACAGATCTCGGCCCCCGTCCGCGATCCGGCCGGCGACTCCGGGTTCGCCCTGCGAAATATCGAGGAACGGCTTAGGCTGGCGTACGGCGCGGACGCCTCGCTTCATATCGCCAGCCGCGAAGGAAGCGGCACGACGATTACGCTACGAATACCGCTGACGGAGGTGAAGCAGCCGCGTGCTGAAAGTATTGATCGTGGAAGATGAACGCACCGTACGGGAGGGAATTGCTGAGTCCATTGAAGAGATGCAGTGCGGCTTCCGCCTGTGCGGCCAGGCCGGAGATGGGGAGGAAGCGCTCAGGCTGATCGACCGGCTCGCTCCGGACATCGTCATTACCGACATCCGCATGCCCCGGATGGATGGCTTGGAGCTCGTGCAAGCCGCCAAACGAGAGCAGCCGGGGCTGGAGTTCATCCTGCTGTCCGGCCACAATGACTTCGAATATGCCAAGACCGCCCTGCGTCTTGGCGTCAGCGACTATCTGCTCAAGCCGTGCAAGCCCGAAGAGCTGATGGATACGCTCATTAGCGCGAAGCAGAAGATCGCCAAGACGCGCGAGACCGAGCATTCGCTTCATCAAAGCCTTGCCGCCGTCATGGAGAAGACGCTGGTCCGGTGGCTTCAATCGCCGCCTCAGCCCCTGGAGAACCGCAGCCGCCAGCTGGAGATGTGGGGTGAACCGATTGAGGCTGCCCACATCTATGCGGGCATTGTCCGCTTCGACGAGACGGGCTCGCCCCATACGCAATCGCCAAGTCCCTACCAGCCCAGGGATATGGAGCTGATCCGATATGCGGCGGAGAATGTCATGCGCGAGACGCTGCAGACGCCAAGCCGGGGAAGCACGATCGTCTTCCGGTGCGGCAGCGATTTGGTCTGGCTTGCTAATCGGCAGCCGGCGGACGAGGTGCACCTCGCAGCGTGCCGGACGAAGCTCACCCAGCTCCGGACGAATCTGGAGCAGTTTCTGCGTATCTCGGTCAGCATCGGCGTCGGGGGGCTCGCGGATTCCATTGACGAGCTTCACCTGTCGTACGACCAAGCGGCCGAAGCGCTGAACGCGCGTTTTTACGAAGGCAGAGGGAGCATCCTGTTCTACCACGACCTGCTCGCCGGTGCTCTGGCCGCCGCGGACAACGCGTGGCAGGACAAAGCGCTCGAGCGGTTGGAGGAGCAGATTTTGCACGATTTGCGGACGATGAATTTCGAGCATGCGCTCGATGGCGCGGAGACCTGGATCGAGCGGCTGCGAAGCAGCCCTCATTACGGCCAGTCCGGGGCGAGTCTGAAGACGACCGCCTTCCTGCTGGAGCTGCAGAAGCTGGCGCAGGAGCAGCATGCGGCCGCCTTCGAATGGAAGCTGCAGATGGTCGACTGGCTGAAACAGCTGCCCTTGATCGAGACGATCGACGACTTGTCCACGCTCGTCAAATCGCTCATCCGCGGCTTGGTCGCGGTGCTCACCTCCATGACGCCGACCCATCGGACCGTCGCCGCCGCGCTCGATATCATTCACGCCAAATACCAGACGAACCTGACGCTCGATGCCGTCGCGAAGGAAGTGTTCGTCTCCAAAACCTATCTCAGCTCGCTGTTCAAGCAAGGGCTTGGCATCAACTTCTTGGACTATCTCCATCAATACCGGGTCGAGCAAGCCAAGCCGCTGCTGAAGCAGCATTACAAAATTTACGCCGTCGCCAAGCTGGTCGGCTATCAGGAAGAGCGGCATTTCAGCGCCACGTTCAAAAAGTGGAGCGGCCTGACGCCTTCCCAATATCAGAAGTCGGTATAACGAACAGGCTTGCTCCGCCGATCTGCGAAGCAAGCCTGTCTTCGTATCTATTCGCCGCACACATTCAGCCTCCGGAGCTGAAGAAACTCTATGGCTCTCTATCCTTTCATCTATTTATTCTTCTGCTTTGCAACTTGCATACCGCCGATTACAAGCATGATAACGCCAATTACGGCCAGAATCGTCCGAACTAAGAAAGGACTCAATGAAAACACAGTTTCACCTTGCAAGTGCAATCCGAACAACCTTTCATTCAGCCCCACAATCGCCATTAATGGCTCAAGAAACATACTCAGCGCTAATAATCCTATCCCCCAAAAAACATTGCTGTTCATTGATTCATCACCTCTCTTACAATTTATGCATTCTTCGATAGTTCAATCTATTAGAGCATTTTTCTTGTAATTCTCTAATAAGTCCGTTAGCAAGATTCCATCTATACTTAGACCTTCAATATTGCACTCCTTAATTTGGACATTGGTAAGATCACACTTTTCAAATCTCGCTGTGCTTAAATCGCTGGTCTTGAAAACCACCGGTTCAACGTTTACCCAACCATCGGTTCCCGGCTCATCAGACAACTGACTCATTGCGGCATTTGGTCGGATAATATTTTCAAATACAGTCCCACCCATCTGAATAAAATTAATATGAACATTAGAAAAGTAGATATGCTCCCATCTAGAATTCACAAAGTTCGTATGAGCAATTTTGGTACTGCGCATATCTATACCGTGAAAATCAGACTCCTTAAAACAGACCATATGTACTTCTTCATTTCGTAGGTCTTGCAGTTCCAAGCCATTTTTCGAATCTATAACCATCTTCTGAGAAAGCTGCATTCTCACCACTCCCTTTTTATGGAATTTTACCTTTAGATTAGCGAATATACGTTCCTCTGTAAAGTCGTTTATCCAGCTGATTTTCAACGCTATTCTGTCCGCTAGTTGAGAAAACAGGAAGCCTTCCGTAGCTGCCTGTTCTCTGTGATCATTGAGCTTGTGCTGTTTTATGTCCGGAAACGGGGGCGATCCGACCGCCAGACGTGATAAGCCATTGTCCGGATTCCCATTCGGTTGGCTGCTCAGAGTCTATGGCATAGTAGAGATCGACTCTGATGCCGAGTTGCCCTTGCCATGGAGAAGCAAGCGTGACGCTTCGAAAACAGTCTTCGAGATCCGGAATGGAATAAGCATACGGTGCGGGAAGAGTAGCCTCCGTCGATGCGTAGATCGGCCGGTTCATGGTCAGGGGATGTCGCCCATAGAATGGTATACCGTACATTCGCGGACACGCATAAGGCAAGAAATACGTTAAGCGGGCTGCGGGCGCCGAAGCGGCAGCTTGTTAAGCACATGCCCATCTGCAATCCCCCCCTTCAACTCCGGTAGTTAACCATCCCCCAGCCAAAAAAAGAGAGGGATCGCTCCCTCTCTTCCGCATGACATTCTCGCTCCGCCGTCAAGAACGGCGGTCAGCCGCCGCGCCTTGGACACGGTTAATTGTAGACGTTCAACTCGCGCGCGGACCACCAGCTGGAGGCGGTGCCGGTCTGCACGATTCTCATGTACCTGGCATTCTGGGACGCGAACGTCACCGTCAGCACCGCACCGCTGCCCGTGCCGCTCGCGATGGGAGCGCCCCACGTTGCGCCGTCGTTCGAGACGTACACCTCGTAGCCGCGGGCGTAATCATTGTCGCTGCCCGTCGAATCGAGTACGAGCTTGCTGAAGCTCTTCGCCGTCTTCATATCGACAATCAGCTGCTGGCCTGGCGTCATCGCCGTGCCCGTGCTCCAGCGCGTCGCCATGCTGCCATCGAGCAAATTCGATGCCCCGTCGCCGCTCGAAGGTGTCGAGGATGCGCTCCAGCCCGTGCGGTCCAGCGCCGCTCCCGTGCCCGGGTTCGGGTTCGTACCGCCGCCAGCCGCGCCGCCGTATACGTTCAACTCGCGGACCGACCACCAGCTGGAGGCCGTTCCGGTCTGCACGATTTTGACGTAACGCGCGTTCTGAGACGCGAACGCTGCTGTCACGACAGATCCCGTGCCCGTTCCGCTGGCCACCGCGTTGCCCCATATCGCACCGTCGCTCGACACGTAGACGTCATAGCCGCGGGCGTAATCATTGTCGCTGCCGGTCGAGTCCATCGTCACCTTGTTGATGGTCTTCGCGCTTTTCATATCAATGATCACATACTGACCCGGCGCCATCGCCGTGCCCGTGCTCCAACGCGTCGCCATATTGCCGTCAAGCAGGTTCGCTGGCGCGTCGCCGCTCGACGGGTTCGAGACCGCCGTCCAACCGGTGCGGTCCAGCGCCGCGCCCGATCCGCCGCCTGCCAGCGTCGTGGCGCTCGCCGCGCCGCTTGCTGCCGACACGTTGCCCGCGCCATCTTTGGCTTTTACGGTGTAGCTATAAGCGGTCGAAGCGTTCAAGCCCGTGTCGCTATATGCCGTTGTCGACGACGATCCGATGAGCGAGCCGCCCCGGTAGATGTCGTACCCGGCAACGCCCACGTTATCCGAGGAGGCATTCCAGCTCAGATTAATCGCGCTGGCGGATACGGCCGTCGCCGTCAGGCCGGCCGGCGCTGTCGGCGCCTGCGTATCGCCTGTTCCCGTCCCCGTGCCTGCAAACTCGGATACCGTCTGCCGCATCGCTTCCGCCGGAGAATTGGCATACACTTTGCCGCCCGCATCGTTGATGACGTGCGTAATTTCGCTGCCCGGCGTGCCGGCGAGCCAGATCGACGTCGCGTGATGGATTTTGACGCCCGGCACGTTCGGCACTTCGATGCCGCTCTGCAGCTTCACGGCCGCATCCCGGAAGAACGAGTACACGCCCAGCCCCCATGCCTCGTGCGTAGTGACGGAGTCCGCGACTTTATAAGACGCGTAGCCGTTGACCGTTCCGTTCTTACTCATCCAGGACGCTTGATTCGGCACGTCGTACGGAATTTCCGACTGGTAGAAATACAGCCGTCCGCCGTTGCCGTTCCACACCGTCTGATATTGGTTGTGATGCTCGTTGAACAAGCCGTAGATCGTCACGTTGGCGCCGTTGACGACGAGCCCGTTGTTCGACACGTTGCTGGTCCAGCCTGCGCCAGCGCCGTGATCCGCACGCCAAATCCAGAAGTGCTCGCCGATGACGTTATTGCTGTTAATGCGCAGGCTGGCGTCGTTCTTGCCGTTGACATAACCGCCGATGCGGAAGTACAGATCATGCAGCGACGTCGGATTGGCGGCGTGGTTCGCGCTGCTGCCGGCCGGTCCCACTTCCAGCAGGGACGACGAGTTCAGCGGTCCCGCGTCATAGATGAGTCCGGCAATCTTCACGCCATCCACGTCCGCGACGCTCATCGCGACCTGACCGTTATCCGGAATAAGCGTCGGCATGCCGATCCCGAGCACGACGGTGTTCGGGTTCGTGATGCGGATCGTGTCGCTCAGATGATAGATGCCCGGCGTGAAGAACAGATGCTTCCCTTGCGCCAGCGCCGCGTTGATGCTCGCCGCGCTCGCCGTATCGGGTCTTGCGATATAGAACTGCTCGATCGGCAGCGACTGCCCCGGCGTCTGTCCGTTCGCCCAGCTGACGCCTTGCGTATTCGTCTGCAGCGAAGGGACGAATACGTTGTATTGACCGGCGCCGTTCACGTACAAGTACGGCTTCTCCCGGATGACCGGCGTCTTCTCGACGACGGTATACGGCGGGTCCGGGAACTGGCCGGACGGCGGATTCACCGCGCCGACGAAGGTCATGTTCCAGACGCCGTTCGTCCACTCCGACCATTGGCTGTTGCGGGAGAACCACTGCTGCTGCGAGGCTGGGACGACCTTGTTGTCCACAAGCGAATCGGCCAAGTAGCCGCCGCTCGCCCAGCCCGCGTTCCAATTCGAGTCGAAGTCGAACAGACTCAGCTCGCCCTTGACGTGGACGCGCCGCATCGGGGCCGCCTGCGATACCGCGTACTGCGTCTTGCCGCTCGCCGGGGCGATCGTCAAATTCTCGACTGAGCGCCAGAAGTTCCGCGTCGCGTTGCCGTTATCCCAGTCGGCATCCGCGTTGAGGCCGCCCGTGATGGCGACTTCGGACGGATGCTGCCCCAGCCCCGCGACATGGGTATAGAAGCCGACCCGCACATTGACGTTATACGAACCAGGCTTGAACAGGAACGCGTACCGCTGGCTGCCGAACTCGTTCGACTCCTGCTGGCTGAACACCGATGCGGCGACGCCGTCGATATCACCCGCAGCCATCGAAGGGTCGAACACATACACATTCGGGCCGAAGATCGACGAGTTCGCCTGGCCGATCGGCGTCGCCGCGCTTGTCGCGGCCGGCGCGACGATATTGGCGCCAAGCGCCAATGTAAGCGCCGAGATGGTGGTCAACATTTTCTTGAACACGATAAAAGCCTCCTCATCCTAATGGAGTAACGTTTGGCCATGCGGAATCCGCGATTGTTGCGCCGTCCGTTTCACGCTCCTTCCTTATTTGGCCGGCTGATAACCGCTTGCTGCCGTTGACTCCTTCATCGTAATCCAACGCGTTTCTTGCGCACATGTAGGAAAGTTACGATCAATGGCGCGATTTTTCCGTTTTTCCCGCCCCCCATGTAAAACCAACGTAAACCCGCCCGGCCCCTTCACAATAAAATAACGGGACATCCCTAGGCAGCTCGCTATAATAATCCTTGCAGTCCAAATCGTTCCAATCGAAGGAGGCCTATCCGTAATGAACAAATGGTTAAGGCTGATCGCCTCGATCGCCATGGTGCTGACGCTCGTTTTCGGCAGCGCGGCACCGCTGCTGCTGGGGAATCAGACCGCCGAAGCGGCGGCGCTCGGTCCGACCGACTTCGCAGGCATCATTAACTACTTAAAGACGCACAGCAACAAGCTGCCGGCCAATTTCCTGACGAAAAGCCAAGCGACGGCGCGCGGATGGGTGTCGAGCCAATGCAACCTGGCGACCGTGGCACCGGGCTACAGCATCGGCGGTGACGTGTTCGGTAACCGCGAAGGCTTGCTCCCAGCCAAGTCCGGTCGCGTATACTATGAAGCAGACGCTTATTATGTCTCCGGCTGCCGGGGATCGAAGCGCGTCATCTGGTCGAACGACGGCTTGTATTACACGACAAGCGACCACTACGCAACGTTCACGAAGTGGTAAGACGACGAACGGGACTTGCGCCGGCGGCACAAGTCCCGTTTACTAGAAACATCCACCTATAGGAGTGAAGCGATCCATGACAACATCCGAACTGATACTGGACGGCAGGACGCTGACGACCGTCGGCGACTTCCACGATCTGTTCCAGGCCTGCCTGCACTTCCCCGGTTACTACGGCCGCAATCTCGACGCGCTGTACGACTGCCTGCACGATTACGCCGCGCCGCCTCTGACGATCCGCTGGCTGCATTATGACGAGAGCGTACGGCTGCTCGGCGACCGCGCGCATGGCATTGCGCAGACGCTTCGTGACGCGGCAAGCGAAATTAACGGCTTGGAGCTAATTATTGAAGTCCCCTCGGATTAACTACGATTATGATCTTGACCGCACAGAGACGCCGCGCCGACGTAATAAATCGCCCGGGGTTAACTGCACGAGGCTGCCGCGAGCAGCTCGGTATTGTCCGGAAGATCGCGGCTCGCTATCCGCTACCCACTCTCCGAATTACTCCTCTCCCCCTGCCGGTACGCTGTCGGCGCGATCCCGTGGAACTGTCCGAACGCGCGCGAGAAGCCATACAAGTCCGCGTAGCCGAGCGACAAGGCGATTTCCGTTACGGTTAACGTCCCATGCCGCACCAGCTCGGCCGCCTTCTCCATGCGCAGCTGGATCAAATACCGTTTGGGACTCACACCGTATCGCCGCTGGAAGGCGAGATAGAAGTGCGAGCGATGCACGCCCGCATGCCGTGCCACATCCGCTACCGTGATCGGCTCCATGTAATGATTCTTCATATAAGCCTCGCTGCGCTCCAGCCATCCAGGATCAGCCGCGACGACCAGCCCCGGCGCATCGGGCGGCGCAAGCAGCGAGAACAACCGATACAACGACAGCTGCAGCTCGACCGGCCGGTTCCCTTCCAGCATCCATGCGAACTGCCCGCTCAGCAGTTCAGCCAGCTCCCCGGTCGCCTTGCCGCGCAAATACGGGCTGGCTACGGAGATGCCGATGCGCGCCAGCAGCTCGGCCGCCTGCGGACCGTCGAAGGCGAGCCAATGCAGGCGAAGCGGCGAGTCCGTCGCATACTCGACCGCCCGGTAACTGTGCAGCCGATCCGGGAAGAGGCAGAACAGATCGCCGCGCCGAAGCGTCACGGGCTCTTCCCCCGCTTGCAATTCCACGCTCCCGTTCAGCACGACATGCAGCGAATAACATTCGATCATCCGCGGACCGACCGAATAATTCGCTTTGGCGATGTTATGGCCCGACCGGATGGGCCATACGCCGCCCCGCTTCTCGAAGGCGGAAGGCGCATAATAGCAAAATGCCGCGTACTCGTGCCCGTATTCTTTCATCCTTCTCCTTCCGCCTCCCTATTCGCGAACGAACAAGCGCCGCAAACGCCAAACGCGCTCATCCGCTGCCGTCGATCTTCTCGAATCTCACCTACAGCATACCTCGATTAGCGAAACGAATCGAATGTTTTCTGCAAGCGATCCGCCGCCTGGCTTAGCCTCCTCACGCGTGCCAAATTCTTGGCATCGGCATCGGCTCCTTGCCCAGCTCCGCCCACAGAAACTTCAACAGCAGCTCGGACTTGAGCGCCCCGTAATCCGGATTATCCCACAGATTTCGCGCTTCGCCGGGATCCAGCTCCAGGTCGAACAACTCCCCGTACGGATGATTATAATACACGGTTAATTTGTAGCGCCGCCCGACGTACGTCTTCTGATGAATCGTCGTCGGCTCGTGGCGGAACTCGCAGATGGCGTGGTCGCGCGCCTCCGCTTGCCGTCCGAGCCACACGCCGCTCTGATCGACGCCGGTCATCGACGCCGGAATCTCAAGTCCGCACAGGCTCAGGAAGGTCGGCGCCAGATCGACCAGCGACTGGATCGCCGTCTTCCGTTCGCCTGCCGGCACCTGTCCGGGATAACGCACGAGGAACGGCAGCTTGATCAAGTCTTCGTAATGGAAGCCGCCCTTGTACTGCAGCCCGTGCTGTCCGAAGAAATGGCCATGGTCGGTCGTGAAGACGACGATCGTATCGTCCGCAAGGCCAAGCGCGTCCAGCTTATCCAGAATATTGCCGATATACTTGTCCATCAGGCTGATCATGCCGTAATAGGTTGCCACCAGCTGCTTGCGTTCCCCCTCGGGCAGCAGATGGGACCGGTAGCCGTGGACGGCTTGCCCTGTCTCCTGCAAGCGGCTGAAATCCGGCTGTTCCTCCTGCGTCTGGCCAAAATGCGGCGGATTCGCGGCATGCTCGCCAGGCGTAATGGCCGGAATGGTCAGCTTCTCCGGATCGTACATCGCATCCCAAGGCGAAGGTGCGAGGTAATCCGGATGCGGATCGAAGAAGCTCGACCAGAGGAAGAACGGCTCGCCCTCTTCCTTGTATTGCTCGAGCAGCGCGTTCGTCCGTTCCGCGATCCACGCGTCGTAATGAATCTCCTCGGGAATCGGCCATGTGTGCGCGATCCGCGGGTCCATCGTTCCGGTCGGCGCCAGGAAATACTGCCGCCAATCGGCGAAGCCTTTCTCCTCCATCCAGATCGCATAATGCTGGCCGACATGCGCCTCGTTCGTATGATTGCGCGCGAGTTCCACATGATCGAAGCCATAGAACGGCCCATGGAACGAACGCCAGAAGTCCAAGTCCTGCAAGGTCGGATATGCCTCCAGCGACGGGTAACGATCCGTGCTGCGAAGCGGCTGGAAGTGCGCCTTGCCGATCAGCGCCGTACGGTACCCGGCCTCCGCGAATTCCTCGCCCACCGTCCGGCGATTCTCCAGCAGCTTCGTCCCCAGCGTCCATGCGCCGTGCTGGCTCGGGTATTGTCCGGTAATGATGGAAGCACGCGTAGGCGTGCAGGTTGGATTCGGGCAATAGGCGCGCGTGAACGCGGTGCCCTCCCTAGCCAGACGGTCCAAATTCGGCGTGTGTACCTCGGCGCCGAGCGCGCCGATCGTATCCCAGTGCTGCTGATCGCTCGTGATTAGTAAAATGTTCGGACGTTTCATTGCTGCTCAACCTCCCTTTGTTCAATAGAATCTGTATATGAGAAGCTTATCGCTTGGGATCTGTTCCTGAGAATAGCCGAATGTAGTTGGCAAAATGTTGGCTTGTTTCGAATGGCATGCCTGCGGGTGAATAGCGACTAAAGCATCGCGGCGCTTCTTCGTTCGACCGGCCGTCTCTGTAGCCTAATCGTTCGAAAGCGTTCATACTATGATCATACAGCGATCTCAAGGAGGAATTGCCGATGCGTATTGCCAAGCTTCTCAAATGGCTGACCGGGGCGGCCGAGCTGTTCCTGGCTATCCCGATTCTAGGCGGCACGTTCATCCTAGCGACCGGGTACGTGCCGCTGACGGTCATGTTCATCGCCCATGCCGTTACGCTGGTGTTGTGCCTGAAGGAGCGGTCGTCTATATACGGCTCGGTCGTCGGCCTGCTGACCAGTGTACTGGCCTGGATTCCGTTCCTCGGCTGGTTCATGCACCTGGTTACGGGTATACTCCTGTTCGTCAGCGCAATGCGAGACGAGCGGCAGCGCTACCCGCATCGCTAACACCCCGCTGGGTCGTCTCTTCGAACGAGCGAACCCGCGGCGGTGTGATGCCCAGGCGGCGGTAACGCCAAATAACCTCCACTTCCGCTTCTCGCGGAATTAGAGGTTATTTGGCGTTTATCTATCCAAAATGCCCGCCGGCACCATGATCGCGAAGTCGGTCGTCGCCTGCTTCACGAACGTCAGCTCGGTGAGAGATGAAGCGGCGCTACGATACCCTCGCGCCTCTCTCCGCCCAATGGAACAGATCGGCGACCCATTTGGCCGCCAATCCGCCAGCATAATATAGCGGCAGCAGCTGCCAGTACTCCGTCTTGTATAACCAGAACAAATCCGCCGCGCCTAGCAGCGGCTTGACGACGAACGTAAATCCGGCCGACAGGAACAGCAAATAGAGGTAATAATTTTTTCTCCGGTTGATGGTCCACTGGTACACCAGCATATAGGCTACTGGAATAAGCGATGCCTCCGTGCTGAAGCTCATCGAAGGGAAGGGCGTGGCCCGGAACGGATATTCCCACAATTTGTGTGTCGTGGCGTACAGATCAGAGTAGAACGCGATAATATGAATCGCGAATCCGTAGAAGCCGAGCCGGAACGCCTTGGTACGGTCCATGGCTAACGCCAGCACGATAAGAGGGATCACGAGTATGGCGAGCACGGCCCAGAACTGCCACGTGCCGAGGCCCGAGTATTTCTCCCAATAGAGCGATTCCTTGTACACGACCGAAGATAACGCGTCCGCCAGTTCCTTTACGGTCTGTTCCTGCTTCTCGTCCAAGAGGCAACCCTCGCCTTGCTGTCATAGTAGTCGAAATTATTCTCTCCCGGCAGCCCAATTTTACTCATTGGCATTGAACAATTCCCGAATACTTGCCATCAAAAAAGGCAGCCCCTCCGAATTGGAAGGACCGCCCCATCGCGACAAGGCTGCCGCGTCCTACGGCCGGATTGTAACTTTCTTGACGATCGGTTTGGTGCCGGTATGTGTCACGGCCCCGCCTTGGATGGCTTGCTTCTCTTCGCTTGTCATTTCTTGCGTCAGATCGGACAGGAGCGACTCGTCGGAGACGCGCTCTTGCTTCTTCTCTTGTTCGGACATGCTGGTTTCCCCCTATCGATAAGAATAGAGAAATTATACCATGTCTTCCGAACCAATAGAGCACCTGTCCGATCCATTTCGTTACTTCCGACATACGCCATTTTCCCTTCCTCTCGATCTCGGCCGTTCAATCCGGATATTTCACGCAATCCCGCTCGGCACGCGCGAACTGCTTCATGCCCAGCTTGATCTGCGACTCCGACAAATTCGCATAGCCGAGCAGGAAGGTCGGCCGTCCCGTGCGAATGTCCGAGAAGTAATGACTGGCCGGATAGACCTTGGCGCCGTACTGCAGGCTGCGCTCCGCGATCGCGATCTCCTCCGCGGGCGAATCGAGCTCGATGAGCAGATGCAAGCCCGCCTCGTCGCCGAAATAACGGACCCGCCCCTCGAACTCCTGCTTCAGACATTCGACCAGGCAGGCCCGCCTTCCGGCGTACAGTTTGCCCATCGCGTGGATATGCTTGGCATAGTGTCCCGACTGGATGAAGTCGGCCAGCGCCTCTTGGTCCAGCGTCGGCGACATGCGGTCGGTGATCCATTTGACGGACAAGAACGGGTCGATCAGCGCAGGCGGCAGAATCGCGTAGCCGATGCGCAGCGACGGGAACAGAATTTTGCTGAAGCTCCCGACATAGACCACCTTGCCGCTCGTATCGAGCCCGGCCAAGGCGGACACCTTCTTGCCGACGAACCGGTATTCGCTATCGTAATCGTCCTCGATGATGAATGCCCCGGTGTCGCGCGCCCAGTTCAACAATTCGAGACGCCGGCGGAGCGACATCGTCACGCCCATCGGGAATTGGTGGGAAGGCGTAATATAGAGCAGCTTGGTCCGCTCCGGCAGCCCCTTGTGCTTGGCGATGCTCTCCTTGATGCGGTCGGCGCGCAGTCCGTGCTCGTCGACGGGGACGGGGATGACCTTGCCGCCAGAGAAACTGAAGATCTCGCGCAGCACCGGATGGGTCGGGTCTTCCACGAGCACCTGCTCGCCCCCGCGCACGCACAGCCTGGCCAGAATATCGAGCGCCTGCGTCGCGCCTGAGGTGATGACGATCTGCTCCGGCACCGCCGGAATCGAGCGGGTCGACCGGACGAGGCGCGCGATCTCCTCCCGCAGCGACAGCAGCCCTTCGGCCGGCCCATACGTCAAGGTGCCCGGCGTCGCCCGGCGGCACGCCTTCATCAGCGACTTCTGCCAGCGGTCCATCGGGAACGCGTCCCAAGCCGGCACCCCATGACGGAAATCGCACGGCGCGGAGTCCGTCACGTCCACGAGGCCGGACAACGGCGAATTGACCAGCGATAGGAAGTCCGGGGCGTGCACGATCAGCTCCGCCTCCGTCTCTTCGTCCGGCTCGGGCAGACTCGACTCCTCGCCCGCCGCGTTGTCGGCGATGAACGTGCCCGCGCCTTTACGCATATCCAGATAGCCTTCCGCCTGAAGCTGGCCATAGGCGCCTAGCACGACCGTGCGCGACACTTGAAGCTGCTCGGCAAGCAGTCTGGAGGCTGGGACCGGGTCGCCCTTGCGAAGGGTGCCGCTGACGATCGCGGCTTGGATCTGCTCGTAAATTTGCCGGTTCAGCGGCATTTTGCTCGTTTTATCGATTTCGATCCATGGCTGCTGCACCAATAGGAGCACCCTCCCAATTTTTGTATTTTTGACAGTCTACGTTCTAAAATAACATAAGCCCCCAGCGCGCGACACCCGACTGGAGGCTTACTTTAGGAACCGTTATGAGACATTGGCCTTGCTGTTACGCAGCTTGACGATCGACGGGGCCTTACAGCTACGCTTCTTGAAGCTCGCCTTCGCGCGCGCGAAGCATGTCGTACACTTGCGCCACGTCCTTGTCGCCGCGTCCGGACAAACTGACGATAATGATCTGATCCGGGCTCATGCGAGGCGCGGCTTGCATCGCATAGGCGACGGCATGCGAGCTTTCCAGCGCGGGAATAATGCCTTCGGTTTTGGACAGATGCAGGAACGCCTGCAGCGCCTCCTCGTCTCCGACGGGCACGTAATCCGCGCGGCCGATCGCCTTGTAGTAGCTGTGCTCGGGCCCTACCCCCGGATAGTCCAGCCCGGCCGCGATGGAGTGGCAGTTCTCCGCGTCCTCCATGACGTAGCACTTGAAGCCGTGGATGATGTCCGGCTTGCCCGTGCAGAGCGGAGCCGCATGCACGCCGGAATCCAATCCCTTGCCGGCCGGCTCGACGCCGACGATCCGTACGCCCTCATCGTCCACGAACGGATAGAACAAGCCGATCGCGTTGGAGCCGCCGCCCACGCAAGCCGTGATCAAATCCGGCAGCCGCCCTTCCTTCTCCAGACACTGGGCCTTCGCTTCGCGTCCGATCACCGATTGGAAGTGGCGCACCATGAGCGGGTACGGGTGCGGGCCGACGGCTGAACCTAGCAGATAGAACGTATCCTCGTAATTCGCCGCATAGTCCATCAGCGCCTCGTCCACCGCTTCTTTCAACGTCCGGTTGCCCGATTTCGCCGCGATCACCTCCGCGCCGAGCATGCGCATCCGGAACACGTTCAGCGCCTGGCGCTTCGTATCGACCTCGCCCATGTAGATCGTGCACGGGATATTGAACATGGCGCATACCGTCGCCGTCGCGACGCCGTGCTGCCCCGCTCCCGTCTCGGCGATAATCCGCTTGGCGTTCATTCGTTTGGCCAGCAGCACCTGACCGACGGTGTTGTTGATCTTATGGGCGCCCGTATGGTTCAAGTCTTCGCGCTTCAAATAAATCTTCGCGCCGCCGAGCTCGCGCGTCAGCCTTTCCGCGAAGTAGAGCGGGTTCGGACGGCCGACGTATTCCCGCAAGTAATAGTGGAATTCGCGCTCGAACGCCTCGTCGTCTCTATAATGCGTGAATGCCGCATCCAGCTTGTCGAGCGCCTGCTGGAGCTCCTCGGACACATAGCTGCCGCCGAACTCCGTCTCCCCCGCGCCGAAAATCCCCTTCTCCGAAACTTGAACCATGCTCATGTCACTTGCCTCCCTCAGAATAAATTCGCCGAGAACGACGTTCGCCGGAACGTCTCGCGATATAAATAAGGCACCGTGCAGTCGAACACCGCTTTGGACGTCAGCCCGGGCGCCGTAATGCCCGGGGACAGTCCCGGCTGCTGCGACGGGTCGAGCGGAAATCCTTGCACGCTCGGAATGACGATCATATCCGCATCCGCTTGGAACCGGGTCGCCATCGCCCACCATACGTCCTGCTCGTTGAATAAATCCACATCCTCGTCCACCAGCACAATTTGCTTGACCATGCGAAAGGCGCTGATCACGGCGGCACCGGCCTGCCTTGCGACGCCATCGTCCTGCACGCCGCGCTTGCGCAGCTGGATGAACGCAAGCAGCTGCCCGCCGCCCGCCGTGCTGCAGTACGCGTTCACCGCAATTGGCGCGATGTGCTCGCGGATGAACTTCAGAATCGCCGCCTCCATGCCGAAGGCAAGCAGATTGGACTGCTCGGCGCCAGGGCCGATGACCGTCTGGTAGATCGGATTCGCCCGGTGCGTCACCGCGGTGACGCGAATGACGGGGAGATTCGGGTGCGCCTTGCCGTCGTAGCCCAGAAATTCGGGCATGGAGCAGCCGCCCGGCTCGCCTTCCGGCGCGTATTCGTGCGTAAACAGCCCTTCCAGCACGTACTCCGCGTCCGAGATGCAGTTGGCATCGACGCTTACGCATGCGCCAACGGCGACCGGACGGCCACGCAAACCTCCCGCGATCGCCAGCTCGTCGGTGCCGGGCGGCGCAAGCGCGCCCGTACAACAGGACGCGATATATACGGCCGGATCGAGCCCGATATTAATCGATACGGCCAGCGGACGGCCCAATTCCCGTGCGGCCAGGTGGAAGCGCTCCAGATCCCGACCGGGCACCATCCAGATCGTCAGCTCGTCGATGTCCTTCACCCACATCCGGTGAATCGAGACATTACGCTCGCCCGTCACCGGATGGCTCGCCATCACGAGACCGAGCGTCACGAACGGTCCCGCGTCCGATTCGGTCATCGTCGGAATCGGCAGCTCGTCCAGACGCACGTCCCGCCTTATGATCTCCTGGCATGCCGGCCGCTCGGCCGGCGCCGCCGGGATCGGATGGTTCGCCGCCCTGAGCACCGTCTCCGCCATGCGACGCTCGTCCGTCCCCAGCATGAGCGCGCAGTCCCGCCGGCTTGCGAACAGGCCGACGAGCGCACGCTTGTCCGCCGGCATGATCCGTTCGAACAAGAGCGCGGGACCGATCTGCGCGGGGCCAGCCACCGGCACGCCGGCGCCATGGGCCGCATAGACGGCCGCCAGCTTGCAGCGCGCCTCGATCGGCTCGCTTACGCATATGGGACCCGCGCCGCTTCGCGCAAGCAGCGCCATTGCCGAGCGCAGATCGCGCACGTCCTGCGCGGATCGAACGTGCGCTTCCACTTGCGCTTCCATCGCCGCTTACGCCTTCGGCTCGAGCTCGCGTGCGTGCAGATGCGCAAGCTGCATATCGGTCAGCACCTTAATGATCGTCTCGTAGATCGGCACCGCGATCGTACGCTCCAGCCCGTTCTCTTCGGCCAGCCGGCCGACTTTGTCCAGCACCTGCTGCACGCGGTCGCAAGAGCGGATCTGCTCCTCGTCGGTCTTGAGCACCATGATTTGCTTCACGATGCCGGTCCGCTTCGCGAGCAGGGCGATGATCTCGCGGTCGATAGCGTCGATTTGCGTGCGGTGCGCGGTCAATTGTTCTTGGTTTTCAATCGGGTTCATGGGCTGGTTCATCGGTTTACCTCCAGGGGATGATTGACATAGATTTGAATGAAATTGCGGAATAAGTGCAGACCGTGCTCGGTATAAATGCTCTCCGGGTGAAACTGAATCGATTCGATCGGATGCTCTTTATGGCGCAGCCCCATAATATAGCCGTCATCCTCCGACTCCGCCGTCACCTCCAGACAATCCGGAAGTCCTTCCTTGCCGACGATGAGCGAATGATAACGCGTGGCGCGGAAGGGGCTTGGAATGCCGGCGAAGCAGCCTTCTCCGTCGTGCAGAATCCGGCTCGTCTTGCCGTGCATCAGATGGCTGGCGCATTCGACCCGCGCCCCGAATTCGAGCCCGATGGCCTGGTGACCCAGACATACGCCGAGGATCGGCGTATGTCTGCCGAATCGGCGAATCAGCTCGCCGTAGCGGGCTTCCGAAGGATGACCAGGCCCTGGTCCGAGCACGATGAAGTCCGGCGCAAGCGCCGCCGCGTCCTCCGCCCCAAGGCGGTCGTTGCGCACGACGACGGCTTCTACGTCCAGCTTGAGCAAATATTGATAGATGATATAGACGAAGCTGTCATAAGCATCAACGACTAACGCTTTCATGGAGCACCTCCCGGTCCGTGATCGCCCAGAAGAGCGCCCCCATCTTGTGAAACGTCTCCAGCCACTCGTTCTCCGGCTTGGAATCGGCGACGACGCCAGCGGAAGCCCGGACCGAGTAGCGCCCGTCCGCTGTGTGCACGGCCGTGCGAATGCAAAGCGCCATATTCACGTAGCCGCTGAAGTCGATGAAGCCGAGCGCGCCGGCGTACGGCCCCCTTCGCGTCGTCTCGAGCTCTTCGATGATCTCCATCGCCCTCACCTTCGGCGCGCCGGTCATCGTGCCCGCCGGGAACGTCGCCGCAATAATCTCGTACATGTCCTTCCCTGGATCCCGCTTGCCGACGACGCTGGAGACCAGGTGGTTGAGATGGGAGTACTTCTCCACCGCGAGCAGCTCATCCACTTCCAGCGTGCCGAAGCTGCATACCCGTCCGATGTCGTTGCGGCACAAGTCAACCAGCATAATATGCTCGGCCAGCTCTTTCTCGTCCGCAAGCAGCGCCGCCACCAGCCGCTCGTTCTCGCGTTCGTCCGCGCCGCGCTTGCACGTGCCGGCGATCGGCCGCATCGAGATTTCGCCGCCTGCCAGGCGCAGGAACAGCTCGGGGCTGGCGCCGACGAGCGTCATCTCGCCGAAGGAGGCCAAATACATGTACGGAGAAGGATTCCGCTCGCGCAGACGCTGATAGACGGCAAGCGGCGAGACGTCGCTCTGAATATGGATTTGATTGCCGAGCTGCACCTGATAAATATCGCCCACCGAGATATAGGCAAGCGCTTGACGGACGTTATCCTCATAGCGGGACCGCTCCATCGTGTACGCAATCCCGTGCGGCGCCGGCATCGGCTCCGGCTCTTGCGGCATGGCGGCGTTCATGTCGTCCGCCTCGCCCAGCGCCGCCAAGACCGTCTCGGCCGGCAGATCATCCCAAGCGCCCGGCGCTTGGTTCAACACCAGTCTGGCCGAGCGCTTCACGACGTTGTATTCGATCAGCCCCTGGTAGATCGCGAGCACGATATCCGGCGTCTGGCCAGCGGCTGGAATCCGGTACGGCAAATCTTCGACCGCCCAAGCCGTATCGTAGCCCATGTACCCGAAGAAGCCGAAATGAAACGCCTCGCCCGGGCTTGGCACGTCGACGTTGAATTGCCCTTGGATATGGCGGAGCAGATTCCACAGCTCCTTCCGCCCGCTCAAATGAAAGCCGTCTTCGCGCCGCGCCAGCAAGCCCGCGGCTTCCGCCCGGCCGGCGACCAACTTGATGACGGCCGCCGCTCCCTGGAATGCGACCCGCGTGCCGGACAGCGCGACGGAGAACACCGGTCCGAAGCCGATGAACGTGCTTTGCGCATCCTTGGCCGGCCCTGACAGCGATTCGAGAATGTATAGCTCTTCTTGGCCGAACTTGCGTCGTAGCGCGAGATAAGTGTCGAACGGCTCCCGGTATGGCAGCTCGGCGATTTCCGTTCTGACGTCAATCTTGTTCACGTAATTACTCCCCCTCCCCCTTCTGCCCGCGCTTATGCCAATACCTCGTCGATCACGAATACGACGGTCGGTTCGTCGTTCTTCCCTTGGGAGCGATGCGGGTCTCCGTCGGGAATGACGAATCCCATGCCCGGTTTACAGGCGACGCTGCGGTCTTTGTAAACAATCGTGAATTCACCCTGCAGCACGTAGCCGGCATGACCGCGCAAGCACCAGTTCTCTTCGTTGAACCCCGGAGGCAGCTCCAGCAGACGCACCCGCTTGTTCTGGGTGAAGCACATCTTCACGCGCCCGACGGCGCCGGGCTTGTCCCATGTCGTCCACTCCATCTGCTCGAAATCAATACCGCCGTTCAAAAGCAGTTCGCTCGTCGTCATATCAATCTCATCCTTCCTTACGGATATGGGTTGTTTCGCTAAATCAGCTGTTCTCTCGAGGAGAACAAACGGCCGGTATCCAAGTGGCGCTCGTTGGCCTCCTCGTATCGCAAGAACGGGTGGTCCGTCAATTGCGAGTAGTGCTTCATCGTCTTGACCATGTCGACCATCCGCTCCACCATGCGCCGGACCGAATCGAGCCCTTCCACGTCGTCCCATGCTTCGCTCGGCTTCCCGCCGTGCAGCAGCGCGGGAAAGCCGCTGCCCACGACGATCATCCGGTTCAGGAGCAGGTTGTTCAAGATTTGGGAATGGACGCTGCCGTGGTTGTAGCGACGGCCGGTTATGATCGCCCCGCCGACTTTGTTCGTCAGCGGCCGTTCGAACCGGATATGGCACACCCCGGCGCGCTCAATGAACATTTGCATCAGATGCCCCATCCCGAAGCCGTGCACGGGGACGGCATAGATAATGCCGTCCGCCCGGCGCATCCGCTCGACGATATAAGGCATGTCATCCTTCAGCTCGCAAGGGGTCTCCCGGTAGTTGCAATCCCCGCACGTGCTGCTGGGGGCGAAACGATAATCGCGCAAATTCAATGTCGCAAGGCTCGCGCCCCGCTGGCGGGCGACTTCTGCCGCGAATTGCAGCATCTGGTCCGTATTCCCGCCGGCGCGCGTCGAACCGCAAATCGCCAGCAATTCTACAGCTATGGACTCCATGGGCGTTCTCCCTCTCCCTTGTTTGTTTCTATGGCATAGCAAGGAACTTCACCAAGACGGCGACCAGCACGGAACCGGCGATAAGGCCGAATAACGGAACTTTCTTCGCGAGCGCGAGCAGCGCCGCGGCGATGCCGGCCGCAGCCCCGACCCAAGGCGTCTCCTGGTCGACCTGGAAGACGCCCGGCACGGTCAGCGCGCTGAGCACGGCCAGCGGCAGGTAGGCGAGGAACGGTCTGCGATCCCCCTCTTCGCCGGATTCCCGCCGGGCGATGAGCAGCGGGGCGAAACGAATCGCGAACGTGATCAGCCCCATAAGAGCGATAACCGCTATGGTCAATGCGCCTCGCTCCTTCCGTTGTCCGTGTTAGCGGCAGACGCTCGCCCGCTTGGCGCGCTGCCAGCCCCCGCCTGCGGAATGATCACGCCGACGCCGGCGCCGATGAACATGGCGGCCAGCACGGTCGCGCTGCCAAGCACGTCCTGCAGCAGCCAGGACGCCAACGCGGCCGAGAGGCAGATCGCGGCATTCCGCCGGCTGCCGAGCAATTGCGGCACGATGAGCGCGATCAAGAGCGCGTACAGCGACGTGTTGAGCGCGCCGAGATATTGGGCCGGCACGTAGCCGGCGACGACGATGCCGATCCAGGTGGCCAGCAGCGTCACCGCATACGGCGGCAGCTCAAGCGCGATCAGATACGGCAGCGGCAGCGACGCGCCGCGGCTCCGGTTCGCCTTCGACATCATGCCGATCGCGTACACCTCCTCGGTCAGGCCGAAGCCGACGAGCGCGCGATGCCAGCGCTTGGCGCCCGCATCCAGCTTCTGACGGAAGGACATCCCGATGAAGAAGTAACGCAGATTGACGACCAGCGTCAGCAGCAGCACGACGGGCGCGGCCGTGCCGGCCGCCAGGAGCTTCGCGCCGATGAATTGGCTGGCCCCCGCATAGACGAGCGCCGACAGCAGGAATACCTCCCAGTTGCCAAGCGATAACGTCTTGCCGACGAGACCGAACGTAATGCAAGCGGGGATATACCCCATGACGATCGGGACCGAATCAGCCAGTCCGCTCTTCACTTGCTCCCAATTCCGTAGGGCACCCGTCATGCGTCATGGCTCCTCCCGTTCGATGTAGGCTCAGCCGCTGCATCCGGGCTTCGGCATGGATGAACGCGACGCTGAGCGTCCCCTCATCCGTGAACGGCTGCAGCAGTTCAAGGAGCAGCGAAGTCGTCGCCTCGACGAGCGCCTTGGCGTCCTTATGCACGGCCTCGACCGTGAACAGCAGACGCCGGGATTCGCCCGTCGCCTTGATCGTATCGCTCTGCCGCCAGTTCCAGCGCCTCGAGTGCGCCCGGTTCATGCCATCCGCATAGATCACCTCGCCCTCGGCCGGATATTCCGGCTGATCCGGCTTGCCGATCGGCAAGTACGGTTCGGAGCCCCCTGCCTTGCGGATGGTGAATCGATCTACCTGCGAAATGTCGCAGCAGGCGATCGGCGTCCGGCTTTTCAGCGAGATGGCATTGCATAGGTCGACCATTGTGTTGATGCGCGGGAGGCTGCCGTGCTCCACCACGCGCCGGATCAGCGATTCAGCCGCGCACGGGTAACGAGCAGGCTTGGCGCCGAACGCGCTGTATGCCTTCCGCCAGGCCGAGATGGTCGCCAGCTCGCTGATCTCGTCCGTGCGCAGCCCCGATCCGGCCAGCTCCCGCTCCATGTGGGCGAGCAGCGCCTCCACTTCGGATCGCCGCTCCAGGTTGCGGACCGCCGGCGCCGCGATCAAGCCGACGTAGAGATCGGGTGCCATCTCCAGCACGTCGTCCGCGAACGTCACCTCGAACAAGTCTACGTTGCGTTCCTTTTCGTCTGTTGCTAGTTGCTCCATAAGAAGCCTCCTTAACTGATTGCCTACACAGGAAAGTATATCCAGCCGCTCCCGCTCCAAAAATGACCAATCTTCTACCGGTGCACGATACCAATTCGGGCGGGTTCAACCTGTTACATGTTTGTGGACATTTTGCAAATGAACGAATACAGCGGGCAAGCCGAACAAAAAGCAAGCAAAGCAGGCAAAGAGTAGATGAAGAGTAGACGATGAGTAGGCGAAAAGCGAGCGTTCTCTTCCCCGCCGGCAGATGGAAGGTGGTAGAATAAGAGGGAATCGACAACCCGATCCGAAGACGGAGGATAAGCGCGTGGATAAGGAGAAGCAGACGTTCTGGCGTTCGTATTTGTCCGGACTGCAGCTGAGCGTGGCCGTTGCGGCCTACACGAAGGTGCCGCCGACCTGGCGCGACGACGATTACGTGCCGGACATTAACAAGCTGTATTTCATCGAAGACGGAGAAGGTTACGTTGCGGTCGGCGACGAACGCCACTACCCGAAGCCTGGCAGCCTGTGCCTGCTTCCGGCCGAGCGGCGGCAGTCGTACGGCACGATGGGCGAGCGGACTTTCAGCAAATATTGGTGTCACTTCACGGCCAAGCTCGGCGGCCTCCATCTGTTCCACGCGCTCGAGGCGCCGGTCGTCGTCGCGATCGACGATCTGCCGCGGATGAAAGCGCTGTTCGATCGGCTGCTGGACGCGCATAAGAGTCCGGACTGGACGGCAGGCATGCACGAGCAGGCCGCGCTGCTGGAGATATTGGCCATCTTCATCGAGCAGGCGCGGCCGGCTTCGGCCGTCCCGGCAGACGGCGCGATCCAGAAGATGAATGCCGTGCTGGCTTATATCGAGACGCATCTAGCGGATAACTTAACGGTCGAGGAATTGGCAGGACTGCTCCACTTTCACCCGAACTACTTCAGCCGCGTGTTCAAGCGGACGACCGGCCTGTCGCCGATTCAATACGTCAACCGCAAGCGGATGGACAAAGCGCGGCACCAGCTCGCCTTCTCCGCCACGAGCGTATCGAATATCGCGTTCTCGCTCGGAATGGAGCCGACGTACTTCTCCCGCATGTTCAAGGAGCATACGGGCCTTGCGCCAAGCGAATACCGGGACAGCTTCGCCTAATTCGGCGAAGCTGTCTGTCTATCGCAATAAGGGGTGTCCCAGCCGTCATCATAAGACGATGACAGCCGGGGCACCCCTTGTTCACTCGCGATATATTGCGTTAACGCATCGTTGCAGGCTTACGGATAGAACGTGCTGGCCGGCGTCGTGCTGGCGCACCACCTGGACTTGAACAGCTCCGCGATGAGCAGATCCTTCGCCTCGTCCGAGCCGATATAGCGCAGCGCTTCGATAGCGTGGGCGCGCACGTAGCGATTGTCGTCGGCAAGCGCCTCGGACAGCGCGGGCACGGCCGCGCCGGCGCTTGGTCCGAGCTGCGCGAGCGACAAGCCCGCGGTGAAGCGTACTTGCGTATCCGCATCCCGGAGCGCGCCGGCAAGCGCCGCGACGACTGCCTCATCCGGTGCGCCGATCATGCCAAGCGCTTCGGTCGCCGTTCGGCGCACCGGCGCGGACGGATGCGTCATCAGCGCGATCAGCTCCGGCAGTGCTTCCTTGGCCGCATCCCGCAGCTCGCCGAGCGCGAACGTCGCGTGCCGGACCGTCTCCTCCCGCTCATCCCGAAGCGCTTGCCGAAGTCCCGGCACCGCCGCGGCTCCCGCGACGGACAGACCGTAGGCGGCCAACTTCGACACGGCGGCATTGTCGCCGATCAGCGCCTGCTGCAGCGCCTCTACGCCCGGATTGCCGCAGCGCGCCAGCTCGTAGGCCGCGTTCAGCGCCGCGGGCTCGAACGTGTCGGCCAGCCCCTCCGTCAGTTCCGCGATGCGCGCCGCATCCGCCTCTCGCGTATTGGCCAAGCTGCCGATCTGCCCGTGCAGCCAATTCCAGTTCTCCTCCCACATCGTCTCATGGCGAGCGATCGGCGCGCTCAGAGCAGCCGGCTCTCGCCATTGCGGTTCCTCGCTAGCCCAAGTCGGCGCCGTCGGCGCTTCCGTGCGCATGAATTCGAACTTCAGCATATAACGCGGATTGCCCAGCAAATTCGGCGTCGAGCGGTGCCAGATGTCGTAATGGATGAGCGCGAACGTGCCCGCGCCGCCGCTGGCCACCTGCTCGTCTGGGGTATCGTCGGCCTCGAACGTGCGCGTCTCGTAATTTTGCGTGCCCGGCATGACCCCGGTCGGTCCCAACTCCACCGGCGTGTCCTGCGGGAAATACATGATCATGGCCCACCATTGATGGTGATTGCGGATGCGCGAGTAACCCCAGTAGCTGTCCTTGTGCCAGCCCCCGGCGACCGGCTGCGCGTTGTAATGGCCGTGGCGATGCGCGTGCAGCATATAATTGCGGCCAAGCACGCTCGTCAAGGCGCCTGTAATAACAGGATGATCGAACACCTGCTGGATCTCGCGAACGCGCGGCAGCAGATTATTGCCCGGATTGCCTTCCTCCTTGTAGATGACGTCGAGCTCCTCCGTCAGCTTCCGGTGGAACGATTCCGGGAAATCGGTGCGCAGAATCAGAAATCCTTCCGCGATAAACGTCCTCATTTGCTCATCGGTTAACAATAATGGCGCTTGGCTCATGGCGGCGGCCTCCCTACGGGATGTGGTGTTGTTGCCTTCACCTTGATTATAGGGAGCGCGCGGCCGTCTCGACATAAACGATCCTAAGCGATTGTTGCATAAAATAAACCTCGTTCGCGCCAGCTGCCCGCCTGTGGCCCGAAGCTTACCGTCGTTTGGTGATTCGGCGGTTCTTCAGTTCGGAGCCGGTTACGACGATCGCAACCTCCGCCTCCACCTTGGCCTTGGCGAACAGGGCGTTCCACTCCTTCTTGAGCGGTTGGAATTCGCGATAATGATGACGGTAGAGCTTCTCCCCGAACCCGAATACGTCCACGCCGTAGTCGCGCTGCACGCGGCCGATCGTCTGCAGGACTTGTTCTTGCAGAAAGCCGGACAATGTCCGCTCCAACGTTCGGAACCCTTCCACCTCGTCGATGGGCAAATCGGCATCCAGGCTGTTAAGCTGGCCTTCCCCTCTAATTCGCAATTGAATGAAAGGCACGCCCTTCTTCATCATGACGCGGACGCGGGTATGCGCGCGGTTGATCCGCACGGAAGCATGCCCCCCATGGTCGGGAAGCGGGAACGCCATTCCCGTCTGTTCCAGCTCGCTGCGAATCAGATTCAAGATGCGCGTCTCATAGATCGAGAGAAATCCGATCAATCGATCGTCCCTAAAGACGGCCGATCCCGTAATTTTGACGTTCGACTTGGGGATGGCCGACTGCGAGTTCTGTCCGGCGTCGCTTGCGCTGACATTGCCGACAACCGTGATCGCGCCGAGCGTAAGCTCCCTGCCCTCGACCAAGATCGCCTGCGTGTAGTCGAACAACCGGCTGAGCGGAGCTCCGCCCCACTCCTTGCGGAAATTCTCGACCTGGGACTGAATCTTCCAGCTGGCGTACATGCCTCCCGGCGACTGCACTTTGAGCACATCCGAAGCGGGCACGTCTTTCGCGACAAGGAGCAGCACGTCTTCGCGGACGTACCGCGAGCGCTGAACGAGGTCGATGAACGCATTCAGCCCGCTTCGCGCAATCTTCTCGTCGATCACGATGACCCGCACGTGCGAGGGCATCATCAGCCGCTCGACGTTCTCGTTGATCCTCGATGCGGTATCGGCGATCGAATTCCCTTCCGCGGTATAGAGCACGGTCGGCACGCCGGAGCCTTGCCCTTGGGACGGATTCGCCTCCGCCGCGTTCAACACCTCGAAGGTGACCTTATGCCGGCCTTTCTTCCCGGGCTCCACCGCGACTCCGGTGAGCAGCGCCGACCGGTTCACCTCGGTCAAATCCCAGCAACCGGCCAGCATCGAGCATGCGGCCGCGAGGAGCAGCCACGTCGGCAGCCTCCGAACGCCTCTCATGTCGCCCTCCTGCCCAGCAGCACCGAGAATGGAGATACGTAGGGCACGCCGAAGGTTTCCATGCGCGACAGATGGATCATGAGGACCGCGCAGCCGAGGATAACCCCGTACAAGCCGGTGAACGATGCGAGCACGATCAGTCCGAACCGGAATAGCCGGATGTTCGAGCCGAACGTATAAACCGGCGCGACGTAGCTCGAGATGACGGTGAGCGCGACGACGACGACGTTGATGTTCGATACGATGCCCGCTTGCACCGCCGCTTCGCCCAGCACGAGCGCGCCCGCGATCGAGATCGCCTGTCCGACCAGACGCGGCATCCGGGTGCCGGCTTCCCGCAGGATTTCGAAGGCGGACTCCATAAGCAGAATTTCCACCACCGCCGGGAACGGGATCCCTTCCCGCTGGGCCGCGATGCTCGTCAGCAGAATCGTCGGGATGAGCTCCTGATGATAGCTCGTGATCGCGACGTACAGCGAGGGGACGACCAGCGACAATAGGAACGCGACGAATCGCAGCACCCTGGCGAACAGGCCGACCAGGAACCATTGGTAGTGATCTTCCGGCGACTGGAAGAAATCGCGGAAGACCGCCGGGACGATCAGCACGAACGGACTGCCGTTCACGATGACGGCGATGCGCTTGTCCAGCAGGCAGGAGCAGACCGAGTCCGGCCGCTCGCTATTATAGACGGTCGGGAACAGCCAGAAGCCGCGCGGACGGAACAGCGACTCCAGACTCCCCGAATCGAACAGGCTCACCATCCTGCAAGATCCCACTTGTTCCCGCACCTGCCGCAGCACCTCTTCGTCCGCTTCGTCCTCGATGTAGGCGAGATACACTTCCGTTCGCGTCTTCTCCCCGATTTCGTGCCGCTCGAACCGCAGCTTGTCCGTCATGATGCGTCTTCGGATCAGGCTCATGTTCGTCGCGGCCGATTCCGTGAACCCTTCCTTGGGACCCCGTACGACGTTCTGCGACGTCGGCTCTTCGACGGACCGTGTCGCAAGCTCCTTCACGTCGACGAGCAGGCAGTCGCGCTCCCCTTCCGCGAACAGCGCGGCATAGCCTCGGCCGAGCTTCATCGGCAGGACGTGCAATTGGTCGGACAGCTCGCTGCTCAGCCCGCTTAAGTACCGCTCCTGCAATTCCTTGAGCAGCGCCGAAGCTTGGCCGCCCTTCAGATCGTCTCCGGCTTGCGCGAGCGGCTGGATGACGTAATCCATAATGAACGATGCGCTCGTCAGCGTCGTGAAGTAGCATAGCATGCCTTCTCTGCCGCAGAAGCGGAGCGATACGATCGCCAGATCGTCCGTATTGCCGAACGTCAGCCGCAGCGCGGTTCGAACCGCTTCCAGTGTCGTTCCGCCTCCGGTCTGTCCGGCGGCGAACCGATCGGTCGTGTTGTCGCCGTGGTTCATAATCGTTCTCCTTTGCGATAGCGGACCCGCAGCAGCAATAACGTGACAGCCGGAAGCGCGAGCTGCGCCGGGATATGCAGCCAATAGATGACGTATTTCAACCCTTCCTCGAAATGCTCGGCGTTATTATGCGTCACGAGAATCGAGAAGGCGCCAACCAGAAGCGCGGCAGACAGCGGGAAACGCCGATGCTGCCCGAACGCGCGGTTCGCCCCCAGGACGGCGGCATGCACGAAGACGGCGCATTTGATGAGAACGCCGAAAATGATGATGAGCGCGACCAAGGCGTCCAAACGGGTGATGAAATTATAAATGCTGATCATCCTCGCCGCGTCCAACAGGGGGAAGACCGAGAAGACGATGTCTTCCATCCCGAGCACGCTCGTCTGCAGCAAGTCGGAGAAAGTCAGCAGCAGGCATGCACTGATCATCGCCAGCCAACCGATCCGCCGGAACGAGCGGGCGGTGCCGAAGCTGGACCGGAAGACGAGAAAGACGATCAGCTCTCCGTACGGAAACCAGACCGAGCTTCGCAGCGGAACCGCCAGCACCTTCATCAGACCTTCGGATAGAAACGGAAGCAGCCGCTCGGTATCGACAGAGCCGCTGAATAGAAGAAGAATGGCTAGGGCGAAGAAAAATGAACCTACAATCGCCGCGATCAGCACGGATAAGCGGCCCAGCACCGCCATTCCCCCGGACGAAGCGTAGGCGACGACCAGCACGAACATGAACACGAGCACCGACGTCGGCGTAGCTCGCAAGATCGAGGTCATGACGAGCTCGATCATGTCGCGGACATTGCGCGAAGCGATGTAGAGAAAATAGACCGCGTAACACAAGGTCCACACTCGTCCGATCGTCGATCCCCACGCCTTGTCCAACATGGCGTACAGGCCTCCCCCGTTCCCGGCCGCGACCAGTCCCGCGAAGAGCAGGAAGAGGGCGCCCGCGGGGATGACCGCGATCAGCTCGACGAGCCAGGCGTCGGGCACGAACCGGGGCGGTCCGAAAATAATGGAGGTGCCCAGCAGAAATACAAGCAGCATCGAATACGAATGAACCCCGTGCATTTTCGAGACGGCCGTCAACGCCCTTCACCCCTTTCGTTCCCTCTCCGACTCGTTCGCAATCGGCGCAGGATTCGCTGCCCCATGTCGCCCCATGCCGCCAGCAGCACCGCCGCTCCGATCATGACGAAGGCGGGGGCGTGCGTGTAGTCGAACAACAAGTGCCGATAAGCCTTGATCAGACTCTCCCGATACACGAGCATATCCAGCCCAGCGAGAAGGCCTACGCCCATAAATGCGATGATCCCAACGCCAATCGCAGTCACCCGCCCGCCCCCTCCTAAGCATCTATACATGGTAAATTGCGCTTGCCGGGCCTTATTTATGTATGCCGCTCACGGAGGGCGTTTCTCCCTTAAGGCGAACGCCCTCGACAACAGGAACGGATGTACATAAGATATTGGGAGACTTGAAAACGGATAGAAGATAGGAAGGAGAACGCCCGTGGCACGCAAACGAATCCGCAAGCCGGCTGCCAGGCGCAAAATTACCGTACCAGCAGCAAGGCGCAAAGGAATAACGGCCGGACGCCGGCGATTGGGCCGAAGACGCGGACCGGTCTTGAAACGTACCAAACCTGTGCGGCGGCATGCTCAGATCGTGACATCCGCTTTGCCTGTGCCTGCACTGAACTTGCCCGACGTTCCGCATTTCGCACCAGCTCCGCCTAGCGAACGCCAACTGTCCGGGACCAAACTGTCCATTCTGTATCTCGTTCATTGCTTCTTCCCCGAATCTTATACCGGCACGGAGAAATTCGTGCTGAACATGGCCAAGGACATGCAGCGGCGTGGCCACCGCGTCAAGGTCGCCACCTACAGCGGCCTCGTACCGGACGATGCTCCGCTCGCGTTTGGCGACGTGCTGGCCTATGAATACGAATTCGAAGGCATCCCCGTGCTCGCCTATCGTCACCGCCGGCATGATCCCGCGCAAGCCGCCGGGATCGGCGACCATTCGCTCTTGGCGCTGGCCGAAGTCATTCTTACCCGCGAACAGCCGAACCTTCTGCACGTCGGCCACGCGATGCGCGGCATGGAATTCGTGCAGGCTGCCCGGAATTTGGGCATTCCTTACGTCATGACGTTAACCGATTTCTGGTTCGCTTGCCCGCGGTCCAATCTGCTTCGGGTCGACAAGCAGTTGTGCGCCGGACCGGAGGGGGGAGCGGCCTGCATGATGCACTGCCAGATCCCTTATGCAGCCGATCGATTGAACGTCCAGTTGCCGCTCCTGCTCGGCGCAAGCCGGATTCTATCGCCTTCGGTCTTCCTTGCTTCCTTCGTCAAGCAGGCGCTGCCGGACCTTGCGATCGAAGTGCTGCCGCACGGTATTCGCCCAGAGACGGTCGCCCCCAACACGAAGAGCTATGGCAAAGGCAGTTCGATCACGATTGTCTACGGCGGCTCGCTGAACGAGCATAAAGGGGTGCACGTGCTCATCGCCGCCATGGCGAAGATTCGCGCTCGCCGGCTGCAGCTGCACATTTATGGGTCTGGCGAGCCCGAATATGCCAACAAGCTGTATAAAGCGGCTGCCCGCGACGCGCGCATCTCGTTCCGCGGTCCCTATGCCGAAGGCGATCTGCCCCGCATCTATCAAGAAGCCGATCTGGCCGCCGTCCCGTCGGTCTGGTACGAGAACTACCCGCTGGCGCTGCACGAGGCGCTCGCCGCCCATGTCCCGGTGCTGGCGTCGAACATCGGCGGCATGGCGGAGAAAATCGTCGACGGGCTGAACGGCTATACGTTCCGGGCCGGAGACGCGAGCCATCTGGCGGAACGCATCAGCATGGTCGCGCGCGATCCTTCGCTGCTGAACGGCTTGAAGGACCATATTCGCGCCATGCCGCTTCCGACCGTCGGCGTCGAAGCGGACGCGTACGAATCGATCTACTTTACCTATGCGAGATAACGGCGAAAGCCCTCGGCCGCGCTCCTTGAGAGGAGACGCTGCCGAGGGCTTCGCGTTGCGAGGCATGCCGCGCCGCGCGCTAGTCGCGAGGCATGGCGTATCGGTTGGAGAAGTCGTTGCGGCTAGATCCGTTGGACGGCCGGCGGCCCGGCGATGACGTCCACCAGCAGCTCCGGGAGTTGCGCTCGCAGCATTTCCGCCACGGTAGCCATGCCCGCTTCCTCGCTTTTCTGATGGCCCGTGACGAGCAGCGCCTTGGCGAACCCCATATCGACCGCATCGCGGACGTATTCGTTCGTCTCCCATTCGTTCGTCTCGCCCGCGATCAGCAGATCAATGCCGCCCGTGCGCAGGACATCCATCTGAAGCCGTCCGCCCGGCGCCCCGGGGAGGAACCCGATCCGGCTGACGGCCATATCGGGATCGCCGGCCAACAGGAGGCTGTCCATCCCGAGCCGCCGCTTCAGGTACGCTGCTAGGTCGCCGACCGTGCCCGCTTCGTCCGGCGGCAGCGTCAGCAGGAGCTGATTATCGGGATCGGCATACGCCTCCCACCCGAGCGCATGCAGCATACCAGAGAGGATGCCGTCCGGTTCGTACTCGTGAATGTAATCGTGCAGCCGGAATATGGCGATGCCCGACGATTCGATCAGCTCGCGTTTCTTCTCGTAGACCGGGTCCCCCTCGAGCCAGTTCGTCTCGTCCAGATGGTTGTAGTACGTCGGCTCGTGCGCGATGATGAGGTCGGCGCCTGTATCAACCGCCTGCTTGATGATCGCGTACGTCGCCGTCATCACGACCGCGACTTTGCGGACCGGCTTGTCCGGACTGCCGGACTTCAGCGTGTCGACCGTCTGCTCAAGCAGCCCGACCGGCGCGATAAGACGGTCGATAATCGTTTGAACGGTGATGCTCAAAATAGTGCCTCCTTTGATGTTAGACTGAATTCAGCGGAACTGCTCGCACATCACGCGCGCATACAACTCCAAGCCGTTCCCTTCGGGTTCTTCCCATCACGGCCAGCTCGATTAACGCTTGATCCGCGTGCTGAAAACGGGACATCCGCAACTCACCCTCAATCTCCTATGGTCTACCATTTACAAATCCTAGCATAACACGGAAACTGGCCGCTGAGCTCTTGTTTCTCGAGAAGAAAAACAAAAAACCAGCTCATACAACGAGCCGGTTTGCTTGCCTTTATTAACCTTACTTCACGTCCAGCACGATTTCGCTTGCCGTCGCCCAAGCGCCGACCGGCGTCACCTCGTACGTCATGCCGGCAGCCAGCTTGCCGCCGTTCTGAATATCGAAGATGCCAACCTCGCCTTTGCGCGTCTGCACCCGGTATTGGGCCGTCAGCACCGAGCCGTCCTTGCCCTTCAGCTGCACGGAGCGATAAGCGAACAACTCGTCGCCTGGATCGGCCGTGAGCGATACGGCGATCGAAGCGCCATCGATATTGGCTGCGGACGCGATGGCGAGCGGCTCGATCTGCCGGGCGGTGAACGTCTTGTTCGCAAGCTCGAACCAATCGGAAGTCACGGTGTACGTCACGCCAGGCTGGAGCGAGGTGCCGGCCGGCAGTCGGAACTTCGGCTCCTGCTTGCCGTCGGTCGATTGCGTGAAGCCGACGTAGTTGACCGTAATCGGCGCGCCGTTCTCCGGCGTGAGCACCGCTTGACGAGAGGCCAAGGAAGAGATGATCTGGAGCGGCTTGCCCTGGAACGTGTTGTCCGCTTCAAGCACGATGGCATTGGCGCCGCGGCCGCCCGCATAAGCGGAGATCACATAGCCGTAATCGATGACGCCATCCTCGCGCAGGGAGCTGACCTCGAACGTATCGTTGGTCACTTGGCGGACGTCCTTGAGTTTGATCGTTTCTTCGCCGCCGGTGACGTTGAATGTCTGTTTGCCTTTATAGGTAAGCGAGAAGCTCTCGCCTGGTTTCATCGTTTGGACGGGCACGATATAAGTCGCGATCGAGCCGGTCTTGAGTCTTGGCTGGTTCACGAGCTTCAAGCCGTTGCCGAACGTAAAGTTCGCTTGAGCTGCGGCCGTCGTTTCGTCCTCCGGCGTCATCGGCCGGTCGAATACGACTTCCAGCGTGATTTTATTCAGCGATTTGACCGAGACGATCGAAGCTTGTTCGCCGCGAACCGCTTGTTGAGCAAGCAGGAGCAGCTGTGCTGCTTCGCCGCGTGTTAGGGTAGTTTGGCCGATCTTCAGGGAGTCCATCCAGTATTGCACCGATTTGGCGTCGCGCTGCAGCGCTTTGGCGATTATGCCCGCGATGTCGGCCGCCGCGATCGGTTTGTTCGGCTGGAATTGCGCGTCTTTCGCCAACAGTCCGCCGGTCACCGCGGCGTTCACGTACACGTCGTACCATTTGGCCTGCGGCAAGACCGATGCAGCCTCTACGTTCAAGCCCAGCGCAAGGACGGCCATCTTGATGAATTCCGCGTTCGTCAGGTGCCGCTCCGCGTGCAGTTTCCCGTCGCCCGCGCCCTTCAGGACGCCTTGCTCCGCCAGCTTGGCCATCGCCTGCTCGACGCTCGCTGCCGCGCTGCTTGCGCCTGCCGCCGATACCGGCGTTTGGAATGGCAGCAGGGCGCCTCCTCCGATCATCATGGCAATCGCGATCATCGCTGCTTGTTGGTTTCGCTTCTTCATCTATCCATCTTCCTCTCGGCTCTGATTTAGTGGTGTTTCCCTTTGACAACTTCATCATAAAGGACGACCCTAAACCGGCTTCTAAGGAGATCTAAACAATTTATAAACGAGGCCGAAACATTATGCGAACCGAGGTGTCGCTACACGGTGAACCGATAACCTGCACCCCAGACCGTCCCGATGAACTGCGGGTTCGACGGGTCGGCTTCGATCTTCTCGCGGATGCGCGAAATGTGGACGGTGACTGTCGCGATCTCGCCGCTGGATTCGAGGCCCCATATGCGTTCGAACAGCTCCTCTTTGCTGAACACACGGTTCGGATGCTCGGCCAGAAAGAGCAGCACTTCGAATTCTTTCGCCGTCAGCGCCACCTCCCGCTCATGCACGAAGACACGGTAAGCTGCCTTATGAATCGCCAATTCCCGCACCTGGATGACGTCCGCATTCGGCTCCTCCCGCGTTTTAGGTCCTCGATCCCGGGCTGCGAACCGCTCGTACCGGGCCAAATGCGCCTTCGCCCGCGCCACCAGCTCGCTCGGACTGAACGGCTTGGTCACGAAATCGTCGGCGCCGAGTCCGAACCCTCTTATTTTGTCCACTTCCTCGTTCTTGGCCGACACGATAAGCACGGGAATATCCAGCTTCTCCCGCACCTGCTTGCAAATATCGAAGCCGCTTGCGCCCGGCAGCTGCAAATCGAGAATGAGCAGATCGAATCCGCCTTCAAGCGCGCGCGCAAGCCCCTCGCCGCCATCGTGGCAAATCTCCGCTTCGATATCGTGCAGGCCGAAATAGTCCTTCTGCAGCTCCGCGATATAAGGATCGTCTTCAATAATCAATATTCGTTTCATGTTCGCATCACCGGCGTTTCTGTAAAATTGGAAGCGTAAAATAAATGGAGGTGCCTTGGCCCTCTTCGCTGCGCGCTGCGATCGTCCCGCCGTGCCCCTCGACGATCTGCTTGGCGATCGCCAGACCCAGCCCGCTTCCGCCGGTACCCGGCGTGCGGGAATCGTCCGCCCGGTAGAACCGGTCGAATACGAGCGGCAGCGCTTCCGCCTTGATGCCCGGTCCGTTGTCCGCGATCATGACGGTCACCTGGCCATGCGGCTCGTCCACGCGGATGCCGACGGCGATCCGCTTCGGCTCGTTCACCATGAATTTGATGCTGTTGCCGAGCAGGTTCCGGACGACGCGCTTTAATTTCTCCCGGTCGGCCCGTACGATGACCAGCTGCTCCGGCAGCGGCTCCCACGCGATCTCGATGCCCGCCCGCTCGAAGTCGATGGCGTGCTCGTCCACGAATCCGCGCACCAGCGCCGCGATATCGGTATCCTCGAACGTGAACGGCTCCTTGTTGAGATCCAGCTTCGAGTAATAGAACAGCTCTTCGACCATGCGCTCCATGTCCGAGGCGCGCGTATGGATGGCGTTCGCATATTGCTCCAGCTTCTCCGGCGTACGCGCCACGCCGTCCCGGATGCCCTCCGCGTAGCCTTTGATCGTCGTAATCGGCGTACGCAGATCATGCGAGATGTTCGAGAGCAGCCCTTTGCGATTGTCTTCGTACTGCAGCTGCAGCCGGATCGATTCCTGCAGGCGCCGCCTCATATCTTCGAAGCTTGCGATGAGCTGACCGACCTCGTCCTTGGTCGTCGCCCGCAGCTCCTCGGTCAGATCGCCTTCCTTGATCCGTTCGGCGGACTTGCGCAGCCCCTCGAGCGGCAGGACGATTTTGCGCGTGACGTACCGGTACAGCACGATGCCCGTCAACAGCACGATGAGCGCGAACAAGCCGACGAGGACGGGCAGCATTTTGCGGACGACTTCCGCGAACGGACTCCGCTCCCGGATGACGAAGATGCTCCCCTTCTCCGTCTGCGCCGCATCGAAGTAGAAATCGAATTTGGCGTACGCGAAGAAACGGCTGCCGACGTTCATCGTCTCCCGGATCCGATAATTCCCCATCTCATAGGCCGGCAGAGCCCGTGCGAAATCGGCCTCCTTCATGTTCGGGGTCGCATAGAGCAGATCGTCGTTCTTGCGGACGAGCAGCCCGGCCTGCACCATTTTGAGCTGAAAATCATAGTCCTGCAGCAGCGCCGGATCGGTTAGCTTGGCCGGATCGTGCTTGGCCAAATATTTCAGATCGAGAAAGATGCTCTCCTCCTCCTCCGACAGCGGGTGAAGCGAATAATGAATCGTATAAAAACTGCGCACGCTCCGGTAATCGCCGGTCGCCGCAACGGATAACAGGTATGCCGCCAGCATGAACAGCGTCACCGACACGATGACGACCGACGTGAGCGAGAATAGCAGCCGAAAGCGAATCGACACGCATACGCCCTCCTTCCTTGATGTCTAATGAATTCACTTAGGGAGCAACCGCTCACAATCATGGCTCGATCCCTCCCATTCTATCATAAGGTCGCCGCCCGCATGCAAAAAGGACCAAGCGCCTCGTCGCTTGATCCTCTTCCGTTCCATTAGCCTTATGCTCTCTTGCCCAACACTTGATATCCGTTCTTCCTTCGCATCGATAATATAAGCGGGTCTGATGGTTGAGATGTAACGGGGAGATTGTCTGTTCGTAATCTTACAACCCGAACGACGATTCGAGGCGCCGCAGCGCCAAAAGAAGGAGCGCGACAGCTCCTTCTTTCGTCCTTGCAGCAGATACGTTCAACCCGCTATAAGCGCCGCATTCCCCAAGTTATTCGAACAGTCCGAGCACGGCATCCAGCGAATACTCGCCTGCGCCGGTCAGCGCGGCGCCGATCACGACGGCGAGCAGAACAAGCGGGTACTCGTAGCCGTTTGCTGTCGACCATAAGCCGTTGCGCCAGTGCACTTTGACGATCGCGCCGATCATCGTAAGCGCGATGAACGCCGCGGCAACCGGCGTGAACAGGCCGGCCGCGAACAACGCCCCGCCGGCCAGCTCCAGCAAACCGGCGAATACCGCCATGACGACGCCTGGTTTAATGCCGACCGATTCCATCCACCCGCCCGTGCCTTTCGGACCGTATCCGCCGAACAAGCCGAACAGCTTCTGCGCCCCATGCCCGACGAACAGTACCCCAATTACTACGCGAACGATCAACAATCCAAGATCCATCATGTGAACCCATCTCCTTTTATTTTAATTTAATAATCTTTACTTTAAGATAAATGGCGCGATTTAGTTTTGGTCGTTGTGCGCGTATTTTTCGGCGGCGAGTTTCAACGGCGTGACGTCTTTGCCGCGCTCATCCATGACGGATACGCTGCGCATCATCGTTTTTACCTGTCCGCGGATGTATCCCAAATATTCTTGGCGCAGGCTTGCTTGCTCGCTCCGTTCTTCTTCCGTCAGTCCGCCCTCGCGCTGCATGCGGCTCAATTCGTTAATACGATCCAAAATCGGTATCATCATTATGGTCACTCTCCTCGAATTAATAAGGCGCTACGGCCGAAACGGGCAGCAGGTTCGCTTCAATCTCGGTCCGTTGTCCCTCGAACCATTCCGGAAGCATCAGCTTCTCGCCCAAATGCGCTGGCTCTTCATCCCGAGCGAAGCCCGGAGGATCGGTCGCGATCTCGAACAAGATGCCGCCGTTCTCCCTGAAATACAGCGCCTTGAAGTAGTTGCGGTCCATGATCGGCGTCGCCTTGAATCCATATTCGATCGCCTTGTTCCGCCATTGCTCGTGATCTTGATCGTCCTTGGCGCGCCATGCAATATGGTGGACGGTGCCAGCGCCGCTTGCGCCCCACTCCATGTCGCGAAGCGGAACATCGACGCGATTGCCTAGGTCGGCCGTCGATTGGAATCTGGCGTAGTTCGCGTCCTCGCCAACTTTCACGAACCCGAGCACCTGCTCCAGCGTGCGCATCGTCGACGCGTAATCCACGCTGTACAACACGGCGCCGCCGAATCCTTTGATCGCACTCTCTGCCGGGATGCCGCCCGGGGCTGCCGTCGCTACCGCGCCTTCGGCGCGTTCTACGAGCTCCAGTCTTAAGCCATCCGGGTCGGAGAACTGCAAATACGTCTCGCCCAACCGCTCTGTATTCGTCGCGTTCACGCCCAACAGCGCGAGCCGCTCTTCCCAGTAGGTCATTGCCCCTTGCGGGATTACGAACGTCGTAACGCCGACCTGCCCGCCGCCGACGCGTCCCTGCCGGGCATGCGGATAAGGGAAGAACGTGATGATCGTGCCCGGCGTGCCGGCTTGATCGCCGAAGTACAGATGATACGTGTGCGGATTATCGAAATTGACCGTCTTCTTGATCAAACGAAGTCCGAGTACGCCTGAGTAGAAATCAACGTTCTCCTGCGGGTTTCTTGCGAAAGCCGTAATGTGGTGAATGCCTGCCGTCCGGTTTGCCATGATAATTCACTCCCTTGTTATCGTTTGGTTGATGGTTTGCTTCAATTGTATCGTCGTGTTCGTTCGTCGTTGTCTTTGCTTTAATTATCTTGAATTAAAGATACTTTAGTTTGAACTAAATGTCAACAGTCTTTTTAGATTTATCGTTCTGGCCGCACTCACGCCTCATCTTTCCCAAGGCCATTTCTTTTTATGCTCTCGCTTCTTTCTTTTTCTTATTGCCCCCTCCCGCTTTATGTCGATTGATGTCATAATAGAACTATCTATTAACCTACCGGGGAGTCGTGGCTACAAAATGAGCCTAAATCACGAGATCGAGCATTCTTCTTCATGGATCGAGCCGCGCAGCATGCAGTTCCCGGGTGCCGCGCTGTTCATCGATATATACGGTTTCACCGCGTTAAGCAAGCAGCTTACCGCGCAGGGTGCAGCCGGCATTGAACAAATTTCGATTCTGCTTAATACATATTTCGACCGCATGCTCTCGGTTATCTACCGCATGGGTGGCGAAGTCGTGCAATTCGCCGGCGACGCCCTCCTTGCCGTATGGTCGGTCGACCCCGACGAGCAGGCGCTAGAGGATGCCGTCCTCGCGGCTGCCCGGTGCGGATTGCTGCTGCAGCGCCAGCTCCATGACCGGGAGATGCTCCCGGGGCTGCTCCTCTCCCTGCGGATGAGCATCGGAGCAGGCGATATCGAAAGCGCGCTCATCGGCGGACTGGACAACGAATGGGAGCTTGCGATGGCCGGCGAGGCGCTCTCCCAGATTCACGCTTGCAGCGCCTCCGCCCAAGCAGGCCGGGTCCTTCTGTCCCCTGAAGCCCATGCGCTTATTAAGAAGCATTACCCGGCAGAAGCAACCGAAGCGGGAAGCGCCTTTTTCACCGAGGCGGAACAAGAAGGGCGGGATACCGATGCCGAAGATGAAACCGACATCGCTCCCGCAGACCCTGCCCAAGTAAGCCAGGTGGACTGGTCGGCAGAGCTGCGGCTTATCACCGTGCTCTTCCTGAAGTTCAGCCATCCTGCCCAGAAGCTGAACGTTGGGCAGCTGCAGCCCGCGACGCTAGCCATCCAGCAGGCGATGAAACTTCACGGCGGTACGATCCATAAAATCAGCCACGACGACAAAGGCAGCGCCGTAATTGCCGCGCTTGGACTTCCCGCCCACACCCATGAGAACGACGCGTTCCGCGCTGTTCGCGCCGCGCTGGCGATTCAGGAGCGTCTCAAGGAACTCGGCTTAGGTCATCGCATCGGAATTTCCACCGGTCTCGTGTTCTACGGTTCGATCGGCAACGCGGTCAAGCTGGAATACACAATGATCGGCGACGCCATGAACTTGGCGGCGCGCCTCATGCAGCATGCCCCGGAGCACGAGATCCGGTGCGACGCCGCGACGCGCGAAGCGGCCGGTAACGGCGTGTGGTTCCGGGATGAAGCGCCCGTCATGCTTAAGGGGCTGAAGGAACCGCAGCCGCTGTTCACGCCGCTCGGCTTAACGGGAGAGGCCCGGACCAACGGACATGCGCTCGTTGGCCGGGAGCGAGAGATCGCCGAGCTCAGACAGAAGCTCGACCTGCTTGCGCAAGGAAGCGGCGGCTACGTCAGCCTCATCGGCGAAGCCGGTATCGGCAAGTCCCACCTGCTCCAATTCGTCCAGCGCGAAGCGGCCGCCCGGGAAATGACCGTCCTTCGGGGCGCCGCGGACGGCGCCGAGCAGTTAACTCCCTATTATCCGTGGCGGAGTATTTTCCATGCGCTGCTGCGTCTGGACTCGCTTCCCGAAGATGAAGGGGCCAAGCAGGCGGCCGTGCTGGATACGATTCGCCAAGCCGCTCCCGATCTGGAACATCTGGGTCCATTGTTGACGCCGGTGCTGCCGTTCGCCATCGCGGACAATGCGTGGACCAAGCCGATGACCGGTCAAATCCGCGCCGACAATACGCATGCCTTGATGGTGCGGCTACTCGGTCGCTTCGCCCTGGAACGGCACGCCGTGATCATCCTCGATGACGGACACTGGGCGGATTCTTCTTCCTGGTCGCTGCTCCTACAGGCTGCTAGCGCGCTGCCTCAGGCGCTGCTAATCGTCGCTTCCCGGCCGGAGAGCGAGCTCGTGGAGGCCGGCGAGCAAGCCAGCCATCAGCTGCCCTCCGCCCTTACCCTTCGCCTTCAAGAGCTGTCCCGGGACGCATCGCTCGCTCTGATTGCGGACCGTCTGGGCGTCGAGCGGTTGCCGGATGCGGTGGGCGCGTTTATTTTGAGCAAATCGGAAGGCCATCCGTTCTTCAGCGAAGAGCTCGCCTACGCGATGCGCGACAGCGGCGTGCTTGATATTCGGGACGGGCAGTGCCATGTGCTGCGCAATCTGGACGAATTGACCGATGTGCATTTCCCGACGACGATTCAAGGGATCGTCCGCAGCCGCATCGACCGTCTGCCCCAGGAAGAGCAGCTTGTCCTGAAGGTCGCGAGCGTCATCGGCCGCATCTTCACCTATGCGGCGCTGGACGGCACGATGCCGGTTGCAAGCGGCGGCGAGAAGCTGCTTGCCCTGCTGGAGACGCTGACGGAAGCCAACCTCACCCTTCGCGAGCCGTCCGAGACGGAATTGACGTACTTGTTCAAGCACGTCATCACGCAAGAGGTCAGCTACAACCTGCTCCTCCATTCCCAGCGCAAACAGCTGCACCGCACGCTCGCAAGCTGGTATGAAGCGCAGTACTCCGACCTGTCGCCGTATTACGGTCTGCTCGCCTACCATTGGTCGAAGGCGGAGGATACGGACAAGACCGCTTACTACCTGGAGCGCGTCGGCCTGCAAGCTCAGCGGACCGGTGCTTATCAAGAGGCGGTCGGCGCGTTCTCCGCGCTCGTCGGCGGGGAAGCATTCACCGAATCTGCCGCCTCGATGGCGAAGTGGCGGCGAATGCTCGGCGAAGCGTACATGGGCATCGGAGACATGGCGAACGCCTCGGAGCAGCTGTGCGCAGCACTGGCGCTATATGGCCGCCCAGTCGCTTCGACGCCCGGCAAGTTCAAGCGCGATATTGCCCGTGAGGCGGCGCGCCAGCTGCTGCATCGCGTCCTCCCGGAGCGTCTGGTCGACCGCTTCTCGCGCAGCCGAAGCGAGCTGCTGCTGGAGCAGGCGCGCTGCTACTGGCGGCTGGCAGAGATCGCATTCTTCGTGAACAAGCCAGGCGACAATCTGTACCATACGCTGCATGGCCTGAACTTGGCCGAACGCGCCGGCACCTCGCCGGAGCTGGCCCAGATCTCCAGCAATATGTGCGTCACGACGGGCATCATGTCTTTACATACGCTGGCCAAAGCCTACATTAACCTCTCCCTTCGGGCGATGGGGCAAATCGAGGAGCTGTCTGCCGAAGCCTGGGTGCGCATGAACATATCGCTCTACTATATCGGCACCGCCCAGTGGAAGGCCTCTACGGACTATTCGAGCCGCGCGATGGACATCTATGAGAAAATGGGCAACCGTCGCTATTGGGAAGCTTCCTCGTACCTGATGGTCAAGGCGCTTGCCTACCATAAAGCGGACTTCCCCGCAAGCACGGCGCTCGCGGCCAAAATCTACGAATCCGGCCGGCTCAGCGGCAACGCGCAGGCCAAATCCTGGGGGCTGCTGGCCCAGGCGGAGAACGCGCTCTACAACGACAAGCTCCCGGAAGCGCTCCGCCTGCTGGCGGAGGCCGAATCGCTCATTCCGATTCATATCGGACTGACGGAAGAAATCCGCCTGCACAATCTGCTCGCGCTCGTCCATCTGCGCACGGGCAGCATTCGGGAGGCCGAGCGTTACGCCCGGCAAGGACTGACGCTGACCAAACAATTCGCGCCGACGACGTATTATTCATTCGATGGCTATGCCGCGCTTGCGGAGGCACTGCTCGACCTATGGCAGCGGGAGAGCGGCGATCGGACCGAGAGCCGCTCCGCGTTGGATGAAGCGATCGGCATCCTGCGCCGGTTCGCCAAGACATTCCCGATCGCGCTCCCGCGTCTCCACGCTTACGAAGGGTCGATCGCCTGGCACGAAGGGGATCGCGAACGCGCGCGCAAGCTGTGGAAGCGAAGCCTGCAGCATGCCCGCAAGCTCGACATGCCGTACGAAGCGTCGCGGACGGAAGCTGTTATGTGGCAACTGGATAGCCGTTCGTAAGATTCAAGGACAAGACTCAACAGGCAAAACGGAAAAGCAGCGGCAACCGAGGACCGGGAAGTCCTCGAGCTGCCGCTGCTTTTATTTATGTTATAGCTGACCAGGGCATTCCGGACATCTCAGATCCAAGCGGCCTGCTGCTTCCACACGACAGGAGCAGCCTGAGAGTTGTATCACGACGTCAATAGCAAGCGCATAAAAAAGGCCTGAGCAAGCCGCCCGAAAGGGCAGCCGACTCAGGCCTTGCTCCGTATGATGGAATTGCATGCGAAAGCTATACGCCGCGCGCTGCCGTCATGACCGGGGTTGTTTCAGCCGTCCAGTCGCGCTCACCATTGCCGAACGGATAGGTCGGCAGCGAGAGGCGATACGGCCTTCCAGCGCCGCCCCCATACATTCGGGCCCAGTCGACTTCGAGTCCCTGAACCCAGAGCGGGAGCAGCCGGGCGAATTTGCGCTTGCTCAGCCACTGCCGGATGAGCTCGCCGCAATCCTCGTCGTCCGTCGCCAACAGGCCGATCGCCTCGTTGTCTGGATTGACGCGGCCGACATAGACGCCGTCTTCGTCAGGCATGCCGGACAAGTAAGCGCCGAGCTTGACCTGAAGCTCGCGGAAAGATCCGGCTACCACCGCCAAGCGCGCTTCCATCGCATTCCTGCCCGTCTGGAGCGTGAATGCCGCGTCGTCGATCTTCTCTTCCGGAAGCTTCGAGACGGCGGCGAGCAGCTCGGCCGTCTGCTGTTTGAGCGTGAACTCGTCCTTCGCCGACAGCAAGAAAACACCCGGTTGCTCTGGTGCAATGATGCGCGCTCTTGGCTCCCGCTGTCTCGGCGTGTATTCTTCCACCACGACATGGGCGTTCACCCCGCCGCGGCCGAAAGCCGTTATACCCGCTAAGCGCGGCTGCACCTCACCGTTCTCTTCCCTGATCACCTGCACCGGTAACCCTCGGTGATCCGCCTCGAGCGCACGCGTCGCGGATTCGGTAACGGAATGGTTGCTCTCCGCGGTCTGCCGCTGCCTCAGCAATTGAAGCGCGCTCATGACGCTTGCCATCCCAGCGGCATGACCCGCCAGACTAGATAAGCCGACACTGAACGGCAGCTCCTGCCGCGCAGTCTCCCCTGCCGTTAGGCAGGCTTGACCGAACACGGCTGCCAGCTCTTCCCCCGCTTCCGGATTTGCCGGGCCGAAGTCAGCGGCGTCCAGCTCCATGTGCGTAACGGCGCCAAGCTCGACGTCGGCTTGGCCGTAGGCGGCCGCAAGCAGCCTGGACAGCGCGCTTGCGCTCGGCTCCCCGGAAGCAGAGGATCGGCCGCTATGGCCCACGGCCGATGCCCGAATCACCGCATGGATGGCATCTCCGTCGCGTTCCGCCGCGCTTAGCTTCTTAAGCAGCAGCACTCCGACGCTCTCGCCTTCATTTTCAACCTTCTCCTGCTGCTCATTACCGATTGCGCTCGGACGTCCAATACCCGTGCCTTCTATTGCCGCAGCCGCCTCTAACAGGCCGAGGGGGACAGCTGCGACAGCGGCGCCTGTGCTGACGCCGCCGACCAGCGCCGCTTCGCAGTCGCCCGACCGAATGGCCGATACCGCGCGGTTAATGGCGACGAGCGCGCTCGAACCGGCCGTATCGGTCGTCTCGCTCGGACCGTGAAGATCAAGCATCCAGCTGATTCCATTCGCTCCGGTACCCAGAGTTGCAGCCGAACCTGGAAGGATAGGGCTTGCCGAGCTTGAGCGGCCGTTAAAGCTTGCGCCGTCCACGCCAACGAAGACCGCCATTCGGCTTCCGGCCATCGAGCTAGGGGCGTACCCGGCATCCTCGATCGCTTTCCAGCCGTGCATAAGCACCAACCGGTGATGCCGCTCCATAGACGCCGCCTGCTCCGGCGATAGGCCGAATACGCGCGGATCGAATCGTGCCGGATCGGCGATATTTAGGTCGCCCGCACCCGGCAGGGACCGGTGTACATCCTCATGCTGGCTTAGCGGGAAAACGCCGCTCATGCCGACTACCGCGATCGGTTCAGACTTAGAATCCACCACGGCTACACCTTGCGCCGCATCTTGCTTCGGCTCGCGTTTCGGTACCCAATACCGCTCTCTAGCCAGCGGATAGCCAGGCAGCGGCACGCGGCAATAGCGCCCGTCACGGAACAATTCCCCGTAAGGCAGCGGGCAGCCTTCGGCGAAGAGACGCGCGAGCGTTCGAACAGGCTCCTCGCAATCTTCGCCAGCAGATGCCGCCGCGCAGCGGCTCAAGCATTCTTGGCCCAGACGGAGAACAGGTTCGTCTTGGGTGCCGGTTCGGACAGCCCTTGCGGATGCGTAGACATCCTCGCTCTGTCCCGCGGTCAACCAACGCTCAAGACGGTGCAGCAGCTCGATTGACGAACGCGCGGCACACGCCAGACGATGTCCGTAATGCTTTCTCCCCGTCAGAAGCGTAAAGCTGATGTCTGCCAAGCTCTCCGGGCGATTTCGCCGAATAAATTCGATCAGTCGCTCGACCTGCAGGCGCAGCTGGTCCGCCGTTCTCGCCGACAACGCGATGAGCCGGCTGCGGCCGTCCGCCATCGGCTGCGGCCGATAAGGCGCTTCCTCCACCACAAGGTGCGCATTCGTGCCGTTCAGACCGAAGGCGCTGAGCGCCGCGCGGCGCTTCGCTCCATTGGGCGCTTCCCATGGCGTCAGACGTGTATTCACATAGAACGGGCTTTGCCCGAAATCGATGTTCGCGTTCCCGTTCTCATAATGGAGGGTCGGCGGCATCTGGCGCTTCTGCATCGATAATAAAATCTTGATTAAGCCCGCTACGCCGGAAGCGGTCGCCGTATGGCCGATATTGGATTTCAGCGACCCAACGGCGCAAAAACCGATCGCTTGCGTGGACGAGCGGAATACTCGCGTCAATGCCTCGATCTCGATCGCATCTCCGAGCTGCGTGCCCGACCCGTGCGCCTCCACCAGTTGAATCGTAGTCGGATCGATGCCGAAGTTATCGTATACCCCGCGGACGAGCCGCTCCTGGGACTTGGCGCTCGGAGCTGTAATCCCGTTCGTCCTGCCGTCCTGATTCATGCCAGAGCCCTGTATGACGCCGTAAATATGGTCGCCGTCCGCGATTGCGTCCGCGAGCCGCTTCAACACGACGGCGCCCGCGCCTTCCCCCAGCACGAATCCGTCTGCGCGGTCGTCGAACGAGAAGCAGCGTCCGCGGGCGGACAGCAAGCCAGCTGCGTTCCCTGTCTCGTGGAAATCAGGCGAGATCCGCACTGATACGCCGCCGGCGAGCGCCATCTCCGTCTCGCCGGTCCACAAGCCTTGGCAGGCCAGATGGATCGCCACGAGCGAACTCGAGCACGCCGTATCCACGGCGATCGCCGGCCCGTGCAGATCGAGGTAATAGGCAATGCGCGACGGAATAAGCGAGGGGGACATTCCCCATAACGCTTGCGACGGCGCGCCCTCTCCGTAGAGCTGATGGTATTCGCCGTTCTGGCAGCCGACATAGACGCCGCAGCGCCGGCCTTCCATCGCTTCGCCTGCATAGCCTGCATCCTCCAACGCTTTCCACGCTTCCTCCAGGAAAATCCGCTGTTGCGGGTCCATATAATCCGCCTCATGGCTCGGAATATTGAAGAACGAGGCGTCGAACTCGTCGATCCGATCCAGGAACCCCCCTTGAATCGCGAACGGCTCACGGTTCGGGAAAGCCTGCCGAAGATCCCACCTGGTTGCTTCCTTTACCAAATCGTCGCCAGCTGCCAGATGCGCCCACAGTTGGCTCACATCCTCCGCGGTGGCGAACCGGCCGCTAAGCCCGATAACGGCGATCGGCCCCATGCCCGCTGTGCGAGGAGCAGCGCCATCTTCACTGCCGCGGCCATGCGTGCCTCCAACGGCTTGGGCCGACTGCTCGGCAGCGTACGTCCGAGTAGCTGTCTCGCGGTGCGGCACGCCTCCCTCGCTGCCGCGGCCATATGCGCCTGCGGCGGCTTGGGCCGACTGCTCGGCAGCGTACGTCCGGTTAGCTGCGGCGGCTTGGGTGGACTGTTCGGCCACAGCAATCGGATAGTCCGCCGTGGCGACCTCTCGCTCATACTGCTCGCCACGAACCGGGATGGCTGGTTCGCTCGCCTCCGCCCGTTCAGCATGCCCCGCAATCCTCGGCGGTCTAATGTCGGACCCGTATCGGTCGACGAGATGGCTGGCCAATTGCCGTACGGAGCTATGGTCGAATAGATCCGCGATCGACAGTTTGCAGCCGAGCGTCTGGTTTAGCCCCTTGACCAGCTGGATGCCGGTAATCGAATCTAAACCATAATCGGAGAAGGCGTCGTCGTCGTCGATCATGTCGCCTGTCAGCTGAAGGGACTGCTCCAGCTGGGTGCGGATCGTTGTCCGGACGTAGCCACGGACTTCGTCGGGACTGGCTTCCTCGTGCCGCCTCACGCCGGTCTGGGAAGCATGCATTGCCGTCACTGCTGCCTGCTTCGTCTCCCCGGCAGATTCCGACTGGAACGACGCGGTCGCAGCCGGCCGTTCAGGCGGTACGGATTGTTCCGCCGGGCCCGGTCTCCCGGATGGCATCGCCGCTTCCATCTTCGCGAACGCTGCCGGCTGCCGAATGATGCCGTCGCTCTCGCTCACGATAATCTGCTGCCCCTTGCTGCCGTCGGCCGCGAACAGCACGGAGCGGAAGCCCTCGTCCTCCAACGCCCGCTTCCACTCGGCTTCGTCCAAGCATGGCGAGCCCGGTATCCGCACCGCATCGTCTTCGTACAGCCACCATCCATCCAACAGTCCGAACGTCACATGGGCGAATACCGTATTGGACGTGATTTCGTTCAGCAGCAGCAGGCCGTTGCGCTTCAACGCCCCCTTGCAGTTGCGCAGCGTTCGGCGGATATTGGCGGTCGCATGCAGCACGTTCGCCGCGATGACCAGATCGTAGACGCCGCATTCCAGCCCCTGCTCCCCGTACGGAAGCTCCGCATTCAGGATTCGAACGGTCAAATAGGGGTTCTCGTTCCCGTACGCCCGCTGCGCATGCGCCAGGAACGCCTTCGACATATCCGTATAACAATATTCCCGCACGTGCTCTCGATAAGGACGCAGCCGGCGCAGCACCTCGGCGCTCGTCCCTCCCGTTCCCGCACCTATCTCGAGAATGCGAATGCCGGGCTTGGAGGAGCCGCCAGGCGCCCGCCGCTCCTCCGAGATCTCTTCCATATAAGCTTCGACCATGTCGCCCAACACGCCGTTATAGTAATCTGCGGTCCGGTTGTGCTTATAGATGCCTTCCACAAGCTCCATCGTGCCCCCGGGAAAAAGGACTTCCGTCGCTTTGACCCGTCCGGCCAAAATATCCGGCAGCGCGCGCAGCGTTCGCTCGGCAAGACGCGCCTGCGCCGCCAAGTCCGGATTCGCAAGCCAATCTCCGCTTAACCGTTCCCACTGCGCCCACAGCTCCGTCACATCCGGCAGAGCCGTCTCCGCCTCGGCATAGCCATTGCCCGACCGGACAAGGAAGCCGGCGCGCGTCAACACCTCCAGACTTTCTCGCATCCATCTTCGGTGAGGCGTCCGCAAGGCTTCCACCTGCTCCATGAGCGAGCGGGAATCACGTCCCCGCCCGAAAAAGCCGGCCGCATGAAGCTGTCCCCACAGCATTCGGTTCAACATCTGTTCCATGAGCTCCATGCATCCTTTCTTGAAAGTTCCGTAAGCCGCTGCGAATGCAAGCCCCTCGCGCTAGAGGCGATGACGCTCGCCAAGCGCGATCGCGGCTTCCCGGAAGGTTAATCGAACATCGGACGGCAGCGCGGTTAACGATTCGCCTAGCCCATCGCTCAACTGGCTTAACATCCGCGCCCAGGCGATCGGGTTGATCCCCTGCTCCGCGAGCGAAGCATCCGCGTCCATCGCCGCGCCGTCGACGTCCATGCCGGCCGCGGCCAGCTCCAGCATCGCGGCTTCCAATTGCGCGACAATGCGGCTATCCGGATACGGCGCCGCTTCCGGCTGTACCCATCCGTTCGGCAGCTGTGCTTTGCCCGCTTTGCGGCGAAGAGCCTCCATTCGCGAGACATCCGCAGCCTGGGTATGCGAAATCCGCGCGCCTCGGTCGATCAGGTCGAATTCGAAGCGCATATTGCAAGACATGAACGCGGTCTGGCAATGCGGTCCGCTCAGCAGCTCCTCCAGCGCCTGCATCCCTTCCTCCGGCGCAACGGACCCCAGTCCGGCTTGAGCCAGCCGATCGCGGTAGGCGTCCGAGGCGACGATGCCAACCGTGCCCCAATACCCCCAGTTCATGACTTTCACCCGGCATGTCCACTCGCGGCCAAGCGCGCGTGCGAACATATCTTTGAATAGGCAGCCCGCGACATAGTTGCTTTGTCCCGGCGCCCGCATGAACGAGTTGACCGAGGAGAAGAACAGGACGAAATCGAGCTTCTCCGCTCCGAATACTTGCGCCAATCGAACGCTTACGTCGATCTTGGCGGTAAGCGCGGAACGGAAGCGCTCCTCCTCCATCCGCATTAATCCTTGATCCAACATGACGATAGCGGAGTGCACGATGCCGTTGATCGCGCCGAAGCGCTCGTTGACCTTTCGGCGGACGCCCTCCAGCGCTTCGCGGTCAGCCGCGTCGGCGGCGATGTAGCACGGCGCCGGGCCGAATCTGGATAACTCCCGGATTTTGAGCCGGATCGCTTCATCCTCCGCCCTTCGCCCAACCCAGACGATCTGCGCCCGATAACGGCGAATCATATATTCGGTCCAGGCTTCGCCGATGCCGCCTGCCCCGCCGATGACGACATAGACGCCGCCTTGGCGGTAGACGCTGTCCGGCGATTGCCCAACCCCCTGTTCCCGCGGGATCAAGAGCTGCTTGTACCACTGATTTCCGCGCCGGGCATAGCACCCTTGGCTGCCTCCGAAGGCAGGCAAGCCAGTCAGATCCGGCGCCTTGTCCAGCTCGAGATCAAGCGAGACGACGCGCCAGAACGGATACTCCTTCGCCATAACCCCAGCCAAGCCGTGAATTCCCGCATGATGCGGCAATACCGGCTCGTCCGGTCGAACCTGCTGCGATTGCCAGGTCAAGAAGATCCATGCCAGCTCCTTGGTTCCGTAGCCGAGCTCCAGCATCGCCTTGACGACGCGGAAGGCGGCAAGCGTTCCCTCCTCCTGGGCTTGAATCAACCGCTCGTCGGATGCGGAACCATGCCATTCTTCAGGAGCTGCCCAGATCACGCATTCAATCGAAGCGAGTTCGGCCAGCTTATCGATCAGCTGCTCAATGGTTACGCGCGGCTCGACGTCCAGGAAGATCGTGTCCGCGTGATGCCGACATACTGCCTCTCTAAGCGAATCGTTCCCGCCAATCATAACCGTGATGCCGGGACGCTGAGCCGTGCCCGCTGGCCTCTCCTCGTCCCCCGATTCCGATACGGTCTCCCATACCGGAATTAACGTAAGATTCTCGGTGTCCAGACCCGGATCCTGAGCATCCCCCGCCGGATCCAACTCAGGTGGCGAAACCGGGTGCGACGGTGATTGCGCGGGCATGCGCTCTATCGCGTCCATTACGGCGTGAGAAGCAACCATCCGCGCCGGATTAGACGACACTTGGTCTTGCCCGCGCCAAATCGGATATCGCTGCCCGCCGAATGGATACGTCGGCAGGCTCATCCTGCGCGGACGGCCGTCTTCATAGAGCAGACTCCATTCTACGGCGAAGCCCCGCGCCCATAGCGCGGCGAGCTTGTGGACATTCCGGCTTCCGGCCATCGACCGGACGACGTCGCGGAGTGCCTCTTCGTCCTGGAGCAGCGCGAGTAGCTCTTTGTTCTGCTTCGCTTGACCCCGGTGGAGATGCTGGCGCTCCCCTGCCAAATAATCGGTAAGTCGGCTTTCCAGCTCGGTGACGCTGCCTGCCACGCAAGCCATCCGCTCCTCCATCGGCTCCCGCCCGACCTGAAGGGTGTAGGCGGCATTCCGTAAGTTCTCGTCCGTAATTTTGCCTTGCCTGATTGCTTGAAGCAGTCGTCTTGCCTGTTCTTGAAGCTGTTCTTCGCTTCTCGCGGACAAGGCAATCACGTACAGCCCATCAAGGGCCCCCGCTCCAGCGCCGCCGGTCTCATTCGCCGCATATTCGCTAATGACGACGTGAGCGTTCGAGCCGCCTGCGCCGAAGGAGGAGATGCCGGCAATGCGGAGGCCATGCCCGTTCCCGCCCGATCTGCCCTCCGCCGGCCGCTTCCACTCCGCCAGCTCGCGCTGCACGCGGAATGGCGTCGACGGGAAGTCGATGGCCGGGTTTAGCGTCTCGCTATGCAGGGATGGCGCCAGCTGGCCATGCTTCATTTGCATCAGCACCTTCGTCAGCCCGGCAATGCCGGCCGCGCTCTCCCCGTGGCCGATGTTGGTCTTCACGGATCCAATCGCGCAGTACTGCGTCTTGTCCGTATGCTGGCGGAATGCGAGGGTCAGCCCTCTCACTTCGATCGGATCGCCAAGCGCGGTTCCCGTGCCATGGGCTTCGATATAAGACACCTCGTCCGCCTTGACGCCAGCCACTTCCAGCGCGCCCTCGATCACTTTGGCGTGCGCCGTCGGATTCGGCACGGTGTAGCCGTTCGTCCGGCCGCCTGCATTGATCATGCTCCCTTTGACGACTCCATAGATATGGTCGCCGTCGGCAATCGCCCGATCGAGCGGCTTCAACAGTACGGCGCCCGCACCCTCGCCGTCGACGAACCCGTCGGCGCCATCTCCGAACGCTCTGCACGCCGGACCTTCCGACAGCATCGTAAACTCGGACAACACGATCAAATGATCCGGCTTGATGATCAAATTCACCCCGCCGGCGATCGCGCAGTCGCTCGATCCGCTGCGCAGACTATCGCAAGCCAGATGCAGCGCCGTGAGCGAAGACGAGCAGGCGGTATCGACGGCCAGGCTCGGACCTTTCAAGTCGAATGCGTAGGACACCCGATTGGCGACAGAATAATTGCGGCTTCCGCGACCGGATGCGCCGTGCGTGACGCCGACGAATACACCTACTTTGCCATTCGCGCCTATGGACGACGGGGCGTAGCCGGCATCCTCCAAGCATTCGTAAGCCACCTCAAGGAACGCCCGTTCATGCGGATCCATCTCGGCCGCTTCCGCTGGAGAGATTTGGAACAGCAGCGAATCGAACCGCTCCAGGCCGTCGATGAAGCCGGCCCATTTGGTATAGGCGACGCCCTTCTGCCCCTTGCCCGGCGCGTAATGCGCCCGCCAATCCCAACGGTTTGCGGGGACCTCGGTTATCGCGCTGCGTCCTTCTTTCAATAGCGACCAGAATTCGTCCGCGTTCCCGGCGCCGGGATACCGGCCCGCCAAGCCGATTATGGCAATGTCGCCTTGATTCGTCGCGTAAGAAGGCGCAGCGTGTGCAGCAGGTCTGGAGGTGACAGGCAGGAAGCGCTTCTTGACAGGCGATCCGCCAGCCGTCGATAGGGACGCGCCATGACCGCTAATCGACGCCAAGCCGATTGTCTCCGCCCCCGCCTTCGCTGGCGCAGCCGAAGCTGCCGGCGCTCCCGGAGTAGAGGTGAGCCCAAAGTAAGTTCGCAGCGCCTCGGCTCTCGACTGGACAAAATACTCGGTAAGCTCGTTGATCGTCCGGTGCTCGAACAGCAGCGTCTTGCCGACATGGCCGAACGCTTTTTCCAATTTGTTGCTAACTTGGACGATCAGAATCGAATCAATACCGTACCGCTCCATCGGATCGGCCGGATCGATCTTGCCGATAGGCAGGCGCACCGCTTCGGCGATCGTCTGCACGATGAAGGCGGTGCAATGCTCCCTCAGCTGCCGGTCCATGGCCGCATCGCCACGCTCGGTCGGCGGTGACGCCACCGTGTTCTGCACAGCGGACGCAGGAACCGACGCCGGCCGATGGACCGACTGCGTCTCCATTACGCCCTCGTGCCGCAGCACGCCGTCACTCTCGGACCAGATAATCTGCTGTCCGCCCCGATCGTTGGCAGCATACCCGACGTTGCGGTAGCCCTCGTCTTCGAGCGCGCGCGTCCACTGCTCGGCCGAAAGGCAAGGCGAGCCCGGAAGTCGGATATGCTCCTCCTCGTATAACCACCAGCCGTCCAGCAGGCCGAACGTAACGTGCGCGAATACCGATTTCTCCGTTAGCTCGTTCAGGATGATTAACCCGCCCGGCTTGAGCGCGCTTTTGCAATGGCGAAGCGTCCGGCGAACGTTGCGCGTCGCATGCAGGACGTTGGTGGCCAGCACGAGGTCGTACGCCCCGCAATCTAGCCCCTGTTCCTCGAAAGGCTGCTCCGCATTCAAGATCCGGTACGTCAAATACGGATTCTCCGCGCCGTATTCCCGCTCGGCGTGAATCAAGAACGCCCGGGATAAATCCGTGTAGCCATATTCCGCCACCTGCGTTCTATAACGCCGCAGCCGGCGCAGCACCTCGGCACTCGTCCCTCCCGTGCCTGCCCCTACCTCGAGAATCCGGACTGGCGGCATGCCAGCTTCGGCGCTATTCCGAACGAATGCTTCCACCACATCCGCCACGACCGCGTTATAATAATCGGCCGTCGAATTATGCTTATAGATGCCTTCGACCAGTTCCATGGACCCGCCAGGGAATAGAATCTCCGTCGGCTTGACCGCCCCGGCCAGAATGTCAGGCAGCGCCAGCAGCGCCGCCTCGGCCAGCCTTACGCGCGCCGCCAGATCCGGATCGGCCAGCCAGCGCGCCTTGCGCGTCCGCCACTGCTCCCACAGCGATGCGGCATCCGGACCACCGCCCTGCGCGATCGCGTATGCATCGCCGTAAGGAACGAGATAGCCGGCGCGCGCCAGCACCGCGAGACTTTCGCGCATCCACTTATCGTACGGCGCCCGGAGACGAACCGTTTTGTTCATCAAGTCCGCAGGCGCAAAGCCTGGTTCGATAAAGCCCGCGGCGTGCAGCTGTCCCCATAGCAGGCCGGCGAACGTCCGCTCCGTGTCTGCGAGCGTCTCCAGGCTGGCTTCGTCCCACGGTACGCTGCGCATGGGTTTGGCTTGCTGCGCGGCGTTAACGCAAGCGGCCAGCGTAACCGCAGCCTCCTGGACGTTCAATTGCAGGGAATCCGGAGCGGCTGCAGGCAGAACCGTTTCCACCGCATCCGTCCCTTCGTTGGCGCCGGCACGATCCACCGCCTTCATAAACACCAGCTCCCTCACGTAGACAAGCACACTCCCCCGCTCATCGCATAGCTTGACGTCGAACCGGTCGACCGCGCCTTCCCGAAGGCGAACATGCGCCCATTCGACGTCAGCTGTATCCGCGTACGCCTCGACCGCTGCCGCCGTGAACGGCAGGAACGGATGCGGCTCCTTGCTCAGCTTCTCGGCCAGCAGGCCGACACACGCTTGGATGGCGGTGTCCATCATGCCTGGATGGAGCGCGAAGCCCTCTTCCGTGCCGGATACCGTCTCTTGGCGCAGCGACAGCTTAGCGAGCGCTTCTTGATCGCCAATATAGAGCGTATCGATTCCGCGGAAAGTCGGGCCATACTGCAAAGCCGACGCGTCGAACAGCCGATAGCATGCCTCTCCATTCATCGTCCGGCCGCCGCTGCGGCGGATAATACCGTTCATATCTAGCGCTGCGGGGCGCAGACGTTCGTCAGGCTCCTCGGCGATCGCGACCGCCTGCGCGTGGAGGAGTTCCTCCCCCTCGTCGGACATGCTGAACATCTCGCATGCGATCCTTCCCCGTTCATCCGGCTGAAGCCGGATATGTAGATCGCGCGGTCCTCCTTCTACGTAGAATGGCCGAATCCATACTGCATCTTCGATGCGAACTGCGCGCGCCCCGGAAGCCAGCGATGCTGCCGCCCGCGCCATCTCTAAGTAGCCGACGCCCGGAAGCAGCCTCCTGCCGGCCACGCGATGGTCGCGCAGATAGAATTCGCCGCCGCCGAACGTCGAGCTGTACCGCTGCTCCGCAAAGGTGGACGTATTGCGCTGAACAAGCGGGTGAAGCGCGCCGGTTGAATTCGTGCCGCCGCTTGCACCTGCCGTCACCCCATTAGGCTGCGGATCAACCCAGCAGCGCTCCCGCGCGAACGGATACGTCGGCAGCGGGATTCGGACCGGACGGCGGTTCGCTTCGTAAAGACTAGCCCAGTCCGCTTCTATTCCGCGGACCCATGATGCGGCGAGAAGCGCCAGATCGGCCGACGCGACCGACGTCCGCTCGCTTGCCGACTGCAGCTGACCGCCTCGACGCGCGCTTCCCCGGTAGATGCCATCGACTTCAAGCTTCCCATCCAGATAAAGGGACAGCCCTCGCGCCAGCTCCGATGCGGAACCGGCCACGATTGCCAGCCGTTCTTCCATCGCTTCGCGTCCCGTCTGCAGCGTGTAGGCGACATCGGCCAACCGGTCTTGCGGCAGATCGTTCAGTGCCGCGAGCAGCTGCTCCGCCTGTTCGCGCAGACGATCCTCTTCCTTGGCCGAGAGCACGAACACACCTGGACGGTCCGGAGCAATTCGCGGTACGTCCGCATCCCTGCGGGACATCGGCACATATTCCTCCAGCACCAGATGGGCGTTCGCGCCGCCGAAGCCGAAGCTGCTGACGCCGGCACGGCGCGGAATCGGCAGCCCGTCGTCATCGGTCAACGCCTCCCATTCCTCTGTCTGGCGAACGATGTAGAACGGACTGCCATCTAGCTGGATATATGGATTAATCGTCTCGCAGTGCAGACTCTTGACCCGCTTCTTGTGCTTCATCTGCAGCAGCACTTTGACGACGCCCGCGACGCCAGCCGCGAGCTCCAGGTGCCCGACATTGCTCTTGACTGCGCCCAATCCGCATGTCGCTATCGCCACGTCCGATGCGCCATTTCGCGCGTACAGCTCGCGGAACGCCGATTTCAGTCCGTTGATCTCGATCGGGTCGCCCAATTCGGTGCCCGTTCCGTGCGTCTCGATATACGTCACCGTACGCGGATCGATGCCCGATTGCGCGTAAGCGGCGACGAGCAGGTCGGCCTGCGCCCTCGGGTTCGGCGCGGTCAGCGAGCTTGCGCGGCCGCCATGGTTGACGGCAGCACCCCGGATGACGGCGTACACATGGTCGCCATCGCGTTCCGCAGCGCTCAGCTTCTTCAGGACGAGCATCGCCGCCCCTTCGCTGCGCACGTAACCATCGGCTTTGTCAGAGAACGTCTTGCATCGCCCGTCCGGACTCAGCATCCCCGCCTTGATGAAGCTTTCGTAGTAATCCGGCGAGATCAGCGTATTCACGCCGCCAGCAAGCGCCATGTCGCAGGCACCGCCTTGGATCGCCTGAATGGCCCGGTAAATCGCTACTAGCGAGCTCGAGCAGGCAGTCTCGACCGGCTCGCTCGGGCCGTGGATGTTCAGGAAGTAGCTCAGCCGGTTGGGCCCGACGGAAGCCATCGTGCCGGATGCGTAATGGCCGTCGATCGGGTGGCCGGACTTCGCGATCAGCTCGTTATAGCCGTTGCTCATCATGCCGGCGAATACGGCCGTGTTGCCGCCCGAGAGCGTACGTGGATTGCAGCCCGCATCCTCGAGCGCCTTCCACGCCTGCATAAGAAGAAGACGCTGCTGCGGGTCCATCAGCTCTGCTTCCTTCGGCGAGATGCCGAAAAACAGCGGGTCGAACAGGTCGATGTCTTCGACGAAGCCGCCCCATCGCACTGCGCGACCGGCCGCTTCCGCCGAATCGCCGCCCGTCTTGAACCACGCTTCCCGGTTCTCCGGCAGCTCGCCAATGCAATCCTTCCCTTCCAGCAAGTTACGCCAAAACTCATGGACGTCCTTCGCCATCGGGAAGACGCCGCTCATGCCGACGATCGCAACCGGCTCCTGCTTAGTCTGACCTGATCGTGTCTCTTGCGACTCCGAAGCGCTTATGCGCGTTGCCTCGCGAAGCACGGGTCCATCGTAGTGTACGGCGTCCGTCGAGCAAGAAGGCTGCGTTAAGCACGCTTCTGTCCCGATTGGCGGAGGTCCGGCCGATGCCGACCGCGCTTCGGCCGACAGTCGACGGGCTAACGTCTCTCCGCCTTGCGCGGCCAGATAAGACGCCAACCGTCCAAGCGTCGAGTAGGTAAAGAAATCGGCCGGGGTCAGGCCAAAATCGAATGCCCCGTTCAGCTGTCTGGACAGCTGCAAGTAGAGGATGGAGTCAAAGCCGTACTCTCCGAGCTCCGTGTCGCCGTCCAGCGTGGTCAGTTCCGCATTAAGCAGCTCGGCTGTCGTCTCAAGCAATACGTCCAGCATCCGCTCTTCCGTTGGGCGTTCGGGCTCCTTCACCGGAGAAGAGGCGAACGCCGCCGCTCTCAGTTCGCCGACATGTCCGGCATGAGCGCCACCTTGACCCGTCTGAGCGTCGGCTTGACCCAACTGGGCACCAGCTTGGACTGTCTGCGCAACGGCTTGACCCGTTTGAGCACCAGCGTGACTTGTCTGGGCACCGGCTTGACCCGTCTGAGTACCACCTTGCCCGGTCACGCGAATCAGCTGCGACACCGTCTTCGGCAACCAATATCGCTCCTTGGCGAACGGATAAGCCGGCGGCCGTACGCCGCGCCAGGCGATTCCGCCGTACAGCGGAGCCAGTACCGAGCGGGCGTCGCTGCCCGCTTCATATAGATCGCGCAACCAATCCAAGCCGCTCAGGTAGACAGCCTCGTCGACGGCCGCTTCCGCCAGCCTTGCCGCGAGTCCGGCTCCTTCTTGCTCCCGCTCCGTGGTCAAGCCTTCCGAGTCTTGGGCTGCGCGCGTGGTTATCGCCCCCACATTCAAATCCCGCTCAAGCATGCCACGCAGCGCCTCCAGATCGTCCGCGACATACGCCTTCCTTGCCTGGAAATGCTCCCGGCCCATGGCAAGCGCCGCGCTGACCTGAGCTGGCGACCATCGCCCTGCTTCGCGCCGCAGCCATCCGAGAAGATCGCGTACCCGCCGCTCCAACGCTTCCGGCGTTCGGGCCGATAGCGTAAACAGATAAGCAGGTCTCGGCTGATCATGCGCCGTGGCAATCTCGAGATGCTCCCGCAGCACGACATGGGCGTTCGTGCCGCCCGACCCGAAGCTGCTGACCCCCGCATAACGAAGCTGCCGTCCGCCAGCCAATCGCCACTCCCGCGCGCGGTCCACGACATAGAACGGACTGCCGGTCAAATCGATCTCCCGATTGAGCGCGGCGAAATGCGCGTTCGCGGGCAGCGTGCGGCGGCGGATCGCCAGCACGGCCTTGAGCAAGCCGGCGATGCCCGCCGCCGCCTCCAGATGGCCGATATTCGTCTTGATCGAGCCAATGCCGCAATAAGGCGCGGCGAATGGCTCCGCTGCGCCGTCCGCGAACGCTTCGGTCAGCCCGCTCACTTCAATCGGATCGCCAAGCGGCGTTCCCGTGCCATGCGCCTCTACGTACCCGATCATCTCCGGCGCTACCCGGGCATCGCGCAGCGCGTCCTTGACCAAGGCTGCCTGCTGCGACGGGTTCGGCACCGTCAAGCCGCTCGCGTGGCCGCCGTGGTTCACGGCCGTCCCTTCGATGACGCCCAGAATCGAGTCGCCGTCCGCGAGGGCGCGGGCAAGCGGCTTCAACAGCAGCATCGCGGCGCCTTCCCCGCGCGCGTAGCCGTCCGCGGATTGATCGAACGTTCGGCAGGCTCCTGTTGGGGACAGCATGCCCGCTTTGTAATAAGACACCGTATTCGACGAATCGCACATGAGATGAACCGCGCCGACCAATGCTTGGTCGCAATCGCCTCGCCGGATCGCGTGAACCGCCTCGTGAACGGCAACGAGCGAGCTCGAGCACGCGGTATCGATCAACAAGCTCGGGCCAAGCAGGTCATAGTAGTAGGAGATGCGATTCGGGAGCATCGACATCGAGCTGCCCAGGCCGAAGCGCGCATCCACTTCCTCCGCCGAGCGGCCGAGCAGCAGATGATAGTCCGAGCCGCTCGCCCCGATGTAGACGCCCGTGCGCGTGCCAGCCAACGCGCTGGGCGGATAACCTGCATGCTCGAGGCACTCCCAACTCAGCTCCATTAGCATCCGCTGCTGCGGATCCGTCCACTCCGCCGTGCTGGCCGGCATGCGGAAGAACGCCGGATCGAACTCGTCGATCCGCTCCAGGAATCCGCCGCGGTCGATGCCCTTGTGTTCCCCCGCAGGGTCGATCGAAGACGGCCATTGCCAGCGGCCGGACATGACGGATATCGCATCGCGTCCTTCCAGCAGCAGCTCCCACAGCGACTCCAAATCCCGAATGCCGCCAGGCAACCGGCAGGCTGCGCCGACCAGCGCGATGCCGCCGGCATCCCGGGCCGCGCCGGCATCCGAAAGCGGCGCTTCTGCGTTCCCGATATCGGCAGGCTGCGCCGATTGGGCGGCCGCGCCGCCTTGACCGGAATCAATGCCCGTCCCTGTCGCCGTCTCGTACTCGCCGCTGCCACCGCCGGGAAGCGGCATCTCTGGCGCCGCCTGATCAGCTCCCGCTTCATGCTGGCGAGCTTCCGCCCCATCCTCGTTCACGGGGGCAAGCTCGCTTAGATAGTTCGCCATTTTGTCGACCGTGCCGTATTTGAAGAAGAACGTCGTGCCAAGCGCCACGCCGTATTTGGCGTTAATATGCTCGCTTAATTCCAGCAGATCAGCCGAATCGAGTCCCATGTCCATGAGCGGCGTCTTGGCGTCGTAGCCGGCGGGATCGCCCAGCATCAGCTTGATCGTCGCCTCCAGAAATCTTTGATACGGCATCGTATCCCGCGCTTTGACTTGCCGGGAAGCCCGCGAATCGACGGCCGACTGCCCGGCATTTGCCGCATGTCCGCGCTCGAACCGCCGTCTCGTCCGAAGTTCGTACCGAACCAGGACGCCGTTCCCTTCGTTCGCGGCATCCAGCGGCCGGTACCCGCTTACGATCTCAGAGACGCGCGCGCCATGCATCTCGTGGAAGCGGAGCGTGGCGTCCTTCGGCAGCCCGAGCGAATTACGCGCCGCGACGTACTGTGCGTAGGTCAGCTCGGTTTGTCTGGCATAATCCCGGCAACGGGACACCCCGGCTACTTCGCTTACCCCGCCCGTTACGCTGCACAGTTGAAGCGCGAATTCGAGCAATTGGTCGCCGATCCCCTCGTTCTGAACGCCCGGAAGCACCTGAATGCCTAGCAGTTGAACGACGCTCGTCCCCGGTTGATGCAGCGACTCTACGTCGTCGATGCGCGCGCGCAGCAGCTGGCTTGCGCTTGCGATCCGCTGGCTGTAGATCGACCCGACGATCCGCCCTTCCTTCACGACGACTAATTGCCCCATCGGATGACGGGCGATTCGACCGGCCAGCGTCGCTCTGGAGGTACGAATAGCCGGATCCCAGCACTGCCGCTCCAGCTCTTCGAGCGCGTCCAGATCCGCGGGCGATGCCGTCCGCACGATATAACCGCGCGGTTCGAAGTTGTTCAGCGTAATACGGGCATAGTCGAGCGTTTTCGGATATTTGCGCGAATATTTCTCGTGCGGGAACAAGCCGGCCGCGGCGGCAGCGAGCAGAAATTGATCCGCCTCGACGAGGAGTTGCTGCGAGAACCGGTGGAACGCGTCAAAATGAAAACTTTCGCTCTTGTCGATCTGCCCGCGCAGCGCCGCCGGCTTCAGATTATGTACTTCCAGAACCAGCAAGCCGTGCGCCGAGACGACGCTCGCCCATTTGCGCAAATGCTCGACCAGGCTTCGGAGCGCATCTCCAGCCGGCAGCTCCCGCCCGTCGGCCGCGACGAAGATCCCCTCGTCCACGCCATGCAGCCCTGCGTCGATCCCGTTATCTGCGGCCGGCGGCAAATAGATCCGGTCGTGATCGAGGAACGAACGCACGTGGAGAATTCGCTCCGGCTGGTCTACGCCGAGCGCCGCCAAGTCCGCCATCAGCTTCGCCGGGTTGCCGATGTCCCCTGTCAGCGTCAGCGGGTTCAGCCCTTTCAGCGTCTCCCGCGTCGCTTCGAGCGCTTTCTCGTTGTAGTCGATGCCGATCAGCCGCAGCGGATAGCGGTCCAGATGCTTGCCCCGCAGCGACTTGGCGCACACCATCTCGTGGAGACGGTACAGCAGCGTGCCGTCGCCGCAGCCCATGTCGGCGATATAATCCGGCTGGCTTTCGAGCGGCTCCCGGTCGAAGACCGCCAAGACGGCCGCTTCCATGTCCGCGAAATATTTCTCATGCTGAAACCCGCTTCCTGTCACGTTCAACGTCCGGTCGATATGCGACTCGTGGCCGTCCTCGCCGCGCTGGAATACCGCCTGGCAATCGCCGAAGATGACCTGGCCCATTTGTCTTAGCATCGGCTTGTAGGAGTAGAGAATCGCGGTGTTATACATGCGGTCGATCAGGAAGCGTCCGAGCTCGGTCAGCTCATCGCCATGCGCTTGGCGCTTCAGCCAGCCCTTGGCCCGAAGCAGCCCGGCGACCTCGTCTTGGACGCGGCCGGACAGTCCGTCCAGCAGTGCGCCGGGATCAGACGCGCCGCGGCTGTCCAGGTCGGCGCGGCCTTTCAGCTGCGTGATCAGCGGAACGAACAGCATCCCGTCCAACATTTCGGCCAGCAGCGGATCGTCTATCCCCCAGCCCGCCGCGGCGCGCGACGTCCAGTCCGCCAGTGAAAGCGAAGGGTCTGCGCCTTCGATGTAAGCTTGTATCGGGAAATCGAGCAGCTCGGCCATATCGCCCGGAATAAGCCGCTGCCGCGTCATATCCGCCATGCCCATGTAGCGGTCTTCTTCATCCCGCTGCGCCCAACCGAGCGATTCGAGCATGGCGAGAGCCGTTCGCAAATGGCCGGCGTTCGCGCCGAGCCGGTCCGTGAGCGTGCCGAATGGAACCGCCTGTCCGGTGCCGAGCAGCTCGAACAAGCCGTGCTTCCTGCATGCCAGTAGAACCGGAACGGCAATCAGGCCGTTCGCGTAATTGTGCAAAATGCTTAACAATCGTTTTCCCTCCCATTCCTTCTCTATCTATAGCCAGCCATCGCCTCGAAACGGCGGTTCAGCCAAGCCGCCGCTTCCCGCATGAGCAGCATCCCCAGCTCGTCGGCATGCCGGCTTCTCCATCCTTCGAGCCCGGTTCCTTTCGCCCATTGATTGAACGCCCCGAGCGCGGGACCGCAAAAAATTTGATAGTCCGTCCGCCAATCCGGATCGCCCTGGAGCGCTTTGTCCGCGGACAAGTCCAAATACCGTTTGAAGACGAGCGCCATCCTCGCCTTCGGGTCGCGTTCCGCTCTGCCGATCTCCTCGCGCGTCGCTGCCGCCTTCGCGGCCTCGTACGCCTCCTCGAAGCTTTGTCTCAAGTATTTCGACTGAATCGCTTCCCGGGTCTGCTCGTCCAGCGCGTCGAGCGATTCATGCATCGCATAGAGCTTGGCCAGCTTATCCGCCCGATACGGGAAGAACGTCCCACGTCCGGCGACCTGTACCTTCGCGCCGATCTCGAAGCCCGCGGCCGACGGCGCGTAAGCCATATCCTGCACCTGCGCGCGCGCCAGCAGCTCCTTGACGGCATCGCTCGTGCCGGCTTCCGCCGTGCACTGATTGATCGAGCCCGTCGCGATGAAGTCCGCGCCCAGCATGAACGCGGCCGCAGCCGCTTCGGGCGTGCCGATGCCGCCGCCCGCCCCGACGCGAATACGCTTGGCGTAGCCGTGCCGCCGCACGAGCTCGTCTCTCATGCGCGCAATCGCTGGCAGCAGGACGGCCATCGCGCCTTGGTCCGTATGGCCGCCGGCGTCCGACAATGCGATCACGTCGTCCGCTACGGGGAGCCCCCGCAGCCATTGCGCTTCCTCTGCCGCGATAAGCCCTTCGCGCAGCAGATCCCGCACGATCAGTTCGGGTGCCGGACTCATGAACGCTTCGGCTACCTCGGGTCTCGTGACCTTGACCATGATCTTATGCCTTCCGGCTATGCGTCCGTTCTCATCCATATACAAGCCTCTCGCTTTGTACCAAACCAGGGCCCGGGTGACCGTCAAGTACGACGACGCTTCGACGACGCCCACCCCGCGATCCGCATACAACCGGACGAGCGCCTCCTCCAGCGCGGGATCGTCTGGCCGATGAAGCAAATTCATGCCGTAGGGCTCGCCGCTCTCAAGCTCGGCTTGAATCTCCGCGATCGCCTGATCAATCTCATCCAAGCGAAGGCCTCCCGAGCCGAAAATGCCGAGCAAACCGGCGCGGCCGCACTTGACGACCAGCGGCACGGAAGAGATGCCTTTGTACATGGCGCCAGCAACGTAGGCGTACTTCAACCGGTAGTCCGCTTTGAAGTCCGCATCCCCCAGCGATTGTGCCGTAATGAGGGACGCATCCGCCTCTTGAGGGCGGGCGACGAGCAGCTGATTCTCGTGCTCGTTCACCATACGGAGCGGGAAGTTATCGCCTGGGTAGTCTTCGCGCTTAAGCTGAGTCTCGCTGGCCCGCAATTCCGGCGCTTGCTCCGTGCCTGATGGGACTTCCGGCTCCCGCTCGTCCAGGACGCGGGCGGCGGCGGTCTCCAATCTCGCCGCGTATGCCGGGTGTTCTGCGTGGACGCCTTGCGCCTGCTGCAGCCGATCCGCATCGAACTCCGCGCGGATCGCCCGGACAAGCTTCGCCAGCACATTCCCGGGCCCGATCTCTTCCAAGTCCGCCTCGCCATCCTTCCCGAGCAAATAGCGGATGGTATCCGTCCATCGGACCGGACTCGTCATCTGATCGGCAAGTCCCGCCTTCAGCCGATCCTCCTGGTAAGGCCGCGCCTCCACATTCGAGATGACCGTGATCGACGGCTTGCGGAAGGCAAACGGCCTCATGAATTGCTCGAAGCTCTCCCGCGCCTCCCGCATGTACCGGGAATGGAAAGGCCCGCTCACGTTCAACGGGATGTACAAGCTCGCCCCGGCTGTCTCGAACAAGGACTGAGCACGGGCGATATCGGCCTTCGGTCCTGATATGACGGTCTGAGTCGGAGAATTGTAATTCGCAATGTCGATGCCATCCAGCCCGCCGCGGTCCAGCAGGTCGTGGATGCTTTCGGCCGACAGACCAATCACGGCAGCCATAGCGCCCTCGGGCGCCGCCGCCATCAGCGCGCCGCGACGCTGGACGAGCCGCAATCCTGTGCCGAAATCGAACGCGCCCGCCGCGAACAGAGCCGAATACTCGCCTAGGCTGTGTCCCGCGGCATAAGCGGGCTGGCGCTCCGCGGATTCGAGCCTGCTCAGGTAAGTCAATGCATTCACGACGTACAACGCGGGCTGCGTATAAGCCGTATTCGCCAACAGCCCGCGCGGATCGCGCAGGCACAGTTCCTCGATCGAATAGCCCAATATCGCGTCGGCCTCTTCGGTCAGCGCCTTGAATCGCCCGAACAGCTCGCCGCCCATCCCTTTATGCTGCGAGCCTTGCCCGGGAAACAAATATACGAGCATTGTACTCCTCTCCCTTATGACGCTTTAATGGCCGGACTCCTTGCTTATCAACCAACCTTATTCCATCCAGCCGGGCTCCAGCAGCCTATACAGATCCGGCGGTTCGTGCGAATAGATACTGGGCAGCACGATCGACAACACCGCCCCCTTGAACAGCCACGAGAATGCGCGGTATTGAGGAAATTTCGCGAAACTGCTGACAACCCAGCGCCCGGTGACGTCCGCGCGACCGATCTCATAGACCGACAGCGGCGTGGTCAAGCCGGTGCGCAAACATTTGGAAAGCGACTCCTTCGCCGTCCAAAGCAGCGTAGCGGCTTCCCGGAAGGATAGCCCTGCCTTCATCGCCAGCTCGAGCTCCCCGGGTACAAAGTACGATTGCGCAAGCCCCGCCCGCTCCTCGGTCAGCAGTTCCTCGATATCGATGCCGGCCGGGACGGACTCGGGGAAAGCAAGGCATGCCGCGAGCCGTTCCGTATGCGAGATAGTGACCTGCCTATTCGCCAATTCCGGATGAATGAGCACCGGCTGCCCGAACAGACCGGGCCGAATAAGAATGTCCGCCGTCGGAATATCCGGAGCTATGCTGCATGCGGCCTGCTTGGCGGCATGCCTGCCGAGCACGTAGGACATTTTCCGCTTCTCGACCTTCAACTGCTCCCAATAGCGCCGCTCCTCCGGGTGCAAACACGACAGCGGCATTTCGGCCTCCGGCCACGGTCCCGCCTTGGTCAAGCATAGGCCGACGGCATTCCCGGCGCCGAACGAGAATAAACGGGTATAAGACGATATATTGTCAATCAATGCAATGCCTCTCCACTCTTGTCTATCATTCCGGTCCATCCTATCCGCCCATCGCGTAAAGTAAAGCGGGTCTATCGATTTAAGCCGAATCTCCTTGCTAGGAAGGACATACTACCAATAGTACCAATTATAACTGAACGATAGACGGGCATCTATACAGAACCATGCAGGTTTGGTTACAAACGGGAGCGGTTGCGACGGCATGCGCTTTTTTTCTCTTTTTGGTTATCTTCCATATATTCGCAGTTTGAACGATTTTTCCTTTTTTCGACAGTAAAACGTGATGCCGATTGTGACACCTCCCGGGCAAATGAGCCGCAAGACGATGAAAACGACAAAAAAACCGCTCCCGGCGCCGCTACGGCAGCCAAGAACGGCTCTTCCTCCTTATTCGAATTGCACCCGAATGTTGACAACTTCCGAACGCGTGCCGATCCGGATCGGCGGACCCCAGAAGCCGAAGCCGCTCGTGACGATGGATTGCAGCTGCTCCTTCTTCACATAGCCCCAATCGTTCTCGTAGATCGCGTCCGTGATCAGATTGCCCGGGAACACCTGCCCGCGGTGCGTATGCCCGGACACCATGAGCCCGACACCCGTCTGCTGGGCAATATCCAGCTCATAGGGCTGATGCTCGAGCAGGATGACAGGCTTCGTCTTGTCGACGCCCTCCATCAATTCCGCTAGCGGCTTGCGCTCATGGTCGCTGCGGTCTTTGCGCCCGACCAGCGTGAGCTGTCCTTCGACGACCGCGGTCTCGTCATAGAGAACGCGAATGCCGCTAGCCTCGAGCGTCCCGATCAGCTCCTCCATCGTGCCGTCGTGCTTGTCGTGGTTGCCGAGCGTGGCGTACACGCCATAAGGCGCTTTCAAGCCGGCCAGCACGTCGCCGATCTTCTGATCGATGAACGGCTGGATATCGTCGTCGAACATGTCCCCGGGAAGCAGAACGAGGTCCGGTTCGAGCGCGTTCATCTCTTCCACCAGCCGCCGCGCGTGATCCTTCCCCGACAGCAAGCCGAAATGCGTATCCGCCGCCATCGCGATATGCAGCTTCGCAAGCGTTGAAGCCCCTCTCTCCATCCGAATATCGTACGTCCGAACGACGGGACTGTAGGCGTTGAAGGAACCATAACCCAGCAAGGCCAGCATTAGCGTCAGCGTGATAAAGCCGGCCCACACCTGCGTCCCCCGCCTTGGCAGCCGGGTTAACCGCAGCACGATGACGGTCAAATGCGCAAGAGGCACGAGCAGGAGCAGCAAATAGAACACCGCCATCCAATAAGCGCCGATAATCCCCAATATGCGCGCCTCCGAAATCCGTCCCACGATAAGCGAGCTCGCGGCCAGCGCGACAACGGCGCCGTACAGCAGCTTGAATCGGCGCGTCGACGCGCCAGGGCGCATCCATCGATACCCTCGCCATCCAATATAATAGACCAGCCCGCCATAGAGCAGCATCGCGACAAGTCCGATTATGATAAACATGCGCATTCTCCTGACTTTCGAAAATCGTTTCGTTACAGACCATTCTACACGAACGGCAGGCCAAGAAGACAGGCATGCTCTGACGGTTATGTGAAATGCGCGCTGAACCGGGATGCGCAAGCCGACGGTCGTATGCGAAAAGGAGGCCTCCGCTGCTATCGGCGGCTGCCTCCCCCTTCGTTATTCCCCGATCTTCACCAGCTGCTTGCCGACGTTATCGCCTTTGAACAAGCCAAGGAATGCCCTCGGCACGTTCTCGAGACCTTCGATGACCGTCTCCTCGTACTTCAACTGGCCGGCGGCCAGCCATTTCGCCAGATCAGCCGCGCCTTCCCGCATGCGGGCAGCGTAATCGCTGAGCACGAATCCTTTCATCAGCGATCTCGTCTTAATCAGCTTCGTCTGCACGCGTGGCCCCAAGTCTCCGTCAGTGCTATTATACGAGGAGATGGCGCCGCATACCGGAATGCGCGCGTGGTCGTTCAGCAGCGTCATGACCGCGTCCGAGATGGCGCCGCCGACGTTGTCGAAGTACACATCAACCCCGTTTGGACATGCTTCCGCAAGCGCGGCCTGCAAATCCGATACCGTCTTGTAGTTAATCGCCGCGTCGAACCCGAGCTTATCCGTCAGCAGCGCCGTTTTCTCGTCCGTGCCCGCAATGCCGACGACGCGCGCGCCATGAATCTTCGCGATCTGGCCGACCATCATGCCGACCGCGCCGGCGGCGCCGGAGACGACGACCGTCTCCCCGGCCTTCGGCTGCCCGATGTCGAGCAGGCCGAAATACGCAGTCAGGCCGGTCAAGCCTAGCACGCTCAAGTAAGCGGACAACGGCGCGATCGAACCGTCGATCTTGCGCACGGCGGAAGCATCCGCGACGTTATACGTCTGCCAGCCGAGCATGCCGAGCACGTGATCGCCCGCCTTAAGCCCATCCGCCTTGGAAGCGACGACTTCGCCGACCACGCCGCCGACGATGACCTCGTGCAGGCCGTACGGCGCGATGTACGATTTGGCGTCGCTCATTCGTCCCCGCATATAAGGATCGACCGACAAGTAAATGGAACGCACGACGATTTGTCCTTCACCCGGCTCGGCGACCGGCACCTCCCGGAACGCGAAGTTCGCGTCCGTCGGCAGCCCGACCGGGCGGCTCGCCAGCAGAATTTGTTTGCTCGTCAATGGTTGCGTCATGATGAATGCAGCTCCTCGTTGTCAATTTAGATAGTTATAAAACATTCAAACTATTAAGCGATAAGAAAGGGCTCCGGTCAGCTATAGGCTGTCCAGGAACCCCGGCAGGAAGGTCTCGAACGTATCCTCCCGCAAATAAGAGTATTTGTTCTGTCCGCTTCGGCTGAGGCGAATTAAATCCGCTTCGTATAATATTTTGAGATGATACGAGACGTTGGATTTATCCATGCCCATCACGTCGCCCAGCTCGCCGCAAGTCGTGTCCCGATCATGTTGACGGAGAAATCGAATCATCTCGATGCGTTTGGTTTCCGCCAGCGCTTTGAATACCTTGACCCGTCTTTCGTCGTCGGCTTTGAATAGTTTGATTGTCATCGAACTATCATACTCTTCTTGCTCTCATGCGTCAAATGAACCGTCCACTTTTCTTATCCTGACTCGGGTCGGGAACAAGATTTCCGCGGTAAGCGCCCGGTTCGAACATGGCCGACACTCCCTCAGCGTTGGACATTCAATCATACGCCGACACCGAGTCGACAGCAGCTTCTCCAACGACATCCGCCAACGCGCGGTACAAGTTCGGCGGGAACTCCGCGATGCGGTGACACAGGTACAAATACCACTCCTCGCCGTACGTGACATAGACGCGGACCGGGTAACCGGATGCCTTCAGCTTCCCGGCCAGATCGGGGCGAATGCCGTACAGCAGCTCGAACTCGACGCCATGACTTGCCCACCCTCGCGCAATGACCGCCTCAATGAGCGCTTCGTCGTGCGTGGCGACCGATACGCGACGCCCCTGGGCAAGCGCGGCCTCGACAAGCTGCAAGTACCGCTCGTTCAACGCCTCCGAGCGGCCGATCGCAACTTCAGCCGGCTCCTGATAGGCGCCTTTGACGATGCGAATGGGTCCGCCTATCCCTTCCAATCCCGCCAAGTCGCCCGGCGTCCGGTTCAAGTGGGCCTGCAGCGTAATACCGATGCCCGAATCCGAGATCGCCGCGCGCTTATACACGTCCAGAATACGGCCTGTCTTGGCGGACTCCTCCATGCTGACGAAAGGCTCGATCCCCAACTCCCGCGCGTGCCTGGTTAACCGAAGCAGCTGCTCATACGCCAATCCGTCGTCCGCCGCCAAGCCGATATGCGACAGGTCGAACGAGACGCGCGCAGTAATGCCGAGCTCGCCCAATTCCCCGACGAGCGCTGCCATCTCCCCCGCGGCCGCTTCGCACTCCGCGGCATCCGTCGTGTTCTCGCCGATATATTCGAGCGAGACGGCATACCCTTTGGCAAGCAGCCTTCGTGCGGCTTCGATACCTTCCTCGCGGGTGGCGCCCGCGACGTAACGCGCGGCTGCGCGCCGCAGCAGCCCGTTCAACGCTGGCGTTCGCTCGACATGCGCCTTCAGATCCTGCCTTCGCGCAATAGACTTCAACGCTTCCGTTGCTTGACGTTCCCAATCGATTATCTGAATCATAGCAACCCCTCCTCTGCCTCAATACCATTCAAGGTACAGGAAGAGGGATTGCGGCGTATTGTATAAAATTGCGCTCTAACGGGAGCCCGCGTATTTCCCGGGCGTAGCGCCGACGATCCGGGCGAACGCCCGGGAGAAGTGGCTTTGGTCATGATAGCCCGCCTCGACCGCGATGTCCGCGATCGGACGCCGCTTCGCAAGCTCCGCCTTGGCGTGGTTGATCCGCAGCAAATTCTGATACGCGTGCGGCGGCAGATGACTCTCCCGCTTGAATAGCCGAATCAAGTGAAACCGGCTAACACCTGTCGCCTGCTCCAGCTGCTCCAGCGTGACACGGTCCAAGTAATGGGCCTGCAAGTAGTCTCTCACCCGCTTCGCGTGCTTGCGTTCACCGAGCAGGCGGCGGGCATGGCCGCGATCGTCGCCGCCGGGTCCGGCAAGCGTCTGAACAAGCTCGGCTAGCGCCGTCTCGGCCGCCAGCGGAGTGACGCCTTCGGCCAAGGCGTCCGTCACGGCCCGGATCAACGCCGCGCACGCTTCGTTCTTCCCGTCGCCCGGCAAGTACGGCATGTCGAGCCGCTTCGCCTCGCCGCCCTCCAGCAGCTTCAGCCATTCTGTGCGAATAAACAGCATACTGTACGACCAGTCCGTATCCGACTCGGGCTGGCAGGCATGCAGCATAAGCGGTGGAAAACTGATGACTCGCCCCTGCTCAACTTGGTGAACAGCCCCGTCGCACCAAGCGCGGGTCCGGCCCAAGTGGATCAAGCCAACCGAATACTCCTCGTGAAAATGCTTCTGGTACGCCAGATCGCTGCGGGTGCAGCGCTTGGCCTCCAGGAAAGGCAGCGCCTCGTCGCGATAAAAAGCGACCTCCGCCATGCGAGAGCCCCCTTCTTCGTAATTTGAGCGGCGCCTGCGCATAGGCAGGCAACCTTTTTTGTACCTTTTCGGCCAGCCTGCCTCGATTTCCTGCTTGCCCGCTTAATCCGGCTGCTTATAACGATCCAGCGCCTGCTGGTGAATCTCGATCGCCCGCCCGATGTTCAGCGCGCGCAGTTCCTGCGCGAATGCGTCGAACCGCGCGAGCGGCTCGATGCCGAGAATAACCTTCAGCGAGAACTCGTCCACAAGCGTAGACGCCTCCTGCATGATCTCCGCCAGCTCCGCGCTCTCCTTCTCCGTCTTCGGCGCCTGGGGAAGGGTATGCTCCGCCGCCCCGGTGTCCGCCCACACCTGGATCGCCTCCTGCTGCTCCGGCATCGCGTAATATTGCTCCATGTACCGGACGTCTTGCACGAACGGGCCGAAATAACTCGCTCGCGTGTACATCGCCAGCGCCTGGGACGGGGCCAGCCCATCGGGGTTGCGCAGAATCAGATCCGTATAGGCCGGGTATCCGTCCTTCATCTCGTACGTCAGTCCTTCGGTGCCGAAATTGAACAGCATGTGTCCCTCCGGTCCGTATCCGTAATCGAGCAGACGGACGGACGCCTCGGCGTTCTTGCTCGTCGCCGCGATCGCGACACCGCCGCTTGCGCCGACGGAAGGCGCGCGCTGGCCGAATTTCGGCCGCTCCCCCTTGCGCAGTACGGGATACGGAGCGGCCGCCAGCTTCGCGTCCGGCTCAAGCTGCCGCAGCGCCGGCAGCCAGGTGCCGATGCCCGCGCCAGCGTTCCAGATACTCGCCCCGCTGCGCCCCGTCTGCATGCTGACGTCCTGCGTCACGGAATCGACGGCCGCGATATTGCGATCGATCAGCCCTTCGGCGTACCAGTCCCGGAAGAGTGCGAGGAAGTCTTGGTACCCTGGTTCGAGCGGCCCGTATTTCACCTTGCCTTCATCGACGTAGAACCCTTTCTTGACGCCGAACGCGCCAACGAAGCCGCCGTTCTCGATGCCATTCAGCGGGTTCGGCACGCCAAGGAAGGTCAGCGGCGCTTCTACGCCCTTACGCTTCTTGAACGCCTTCAGCGTCTCGTGCCATTCGTCGATCGTCTCCGGCACCGGCAATCCCAGCTCGTCGAGCCAGTCTTTGCGGATGATCGGCCCTTGATAGGTGCGAAGACGTTCGTCGCGCTGCACGAACGGGAACGCGTAGTAGCTGCCGTCCGCCGTCCGAATCTGCTTGTCGATGTCGGGATGCTCGGCCAAATAGCGGCGCAGATTCGGCGCGTAACGCTCGATCAGATCGTTCAGCCGCATAATATGTCCGTCCCGAAGCGCCTTCTCCGGACCGCCGGGGAAGTTGATCCACTCGTATTCGATCATGTCCGGCAGCTGGCCCGAGGCGAGCAGCACGTTGATCGCTTCCTTCGATTGGTTGCCGGGCGGGCGGAGGAACGTGATCGCAGCGCCGGTCTGCTTCTGCCACTCCTGGAAGAACGGCACGTCCCGAAAGTCGGACCGGATACCGGCCGCGTTGCCGTTCATCTCCGCCCAATACGTCAGCGCGGCGCCTCTCTCGCCGCCGTCCGCGACGTCACCCGTGCTGGGCGCCGCCCCGCCGGCGCATGACGCAAGCAGAGCAAGCAGTAGACATGCCGCCAGCAGCCGCGCCGTCAGCGGCCACGCGCCAAGCGCGCCCTTGCTTCTCCTTCCTCGCATAGCAGATCGGCTCCTTCCCTAGTAGATCTCCTTGTATTTGCCCGGCGTGACGCCCTCGTATTTCTTGAACACCCGGATGAACGTCGCGGCGTCGTTGTAGCCGACCATGCGCGAAATTTCGGTAATCGACTCCCGCTTGGCGCGGATCATCGCCTTCGCCTTGGCGATCCGGGTTTTGTGAATATAGTCGAGCAGCCCTTCGCCGGTCTGGTTCTTGAACAGCCGCGAGAGGTAGCTGCCCTTCAAATCGAACACGTCCCCGATGCCATTCACGTTCAGATTCGCGTCCGTGTAATTATTCTCGATATAGCAAACCACTTGCGCCGTCAGATCGCGCAGCGTGTCGTCCCGCTCTTGCGATACGTTAGCCGCGCGCTTCGCCTCCGCGAAAGCGCATACATCTTGCAGCAGCGCTTGGAGCTCCTCGCGCATCTCCTGGATCGTATCGCACGCGAGAATCCGATCCATCCAGCGCGGATCGTCCGCCAGCGGCCCGCCTCCGGCTTCGCCCAGCTCGTTGACCGCCTTGACCATCGTGCCGACAAGATTGAACAACAGACAGCGGGCCAGCGTCAGCGACAGGTACGGCTGACCGAAGTTGCGGCTCGTAATCTCGTCCATGTAGGCGGAAGCTTGGCCCAAATCGCCGACCTTGATGAAATTGATGAGCTGCTGCTCGACCGCGAGCGGATAATAGTAGCCCGTCTGCCCGCCGCCCGCAGGGCTCACCCGGATATTCTCGTAGGCGATGATGCCTTTCTTGCCGAGCACCATCTTGTACTCCATCGCGTCGACCGCCTCCCGATAAGCCTCCGCGATGCCCGCAAGTCCGCTGTGAACGCCACCGAGCGAGATCGTCAGCTCCATCTCGTACCGCCGCAGGAAGCTCTGCGCTTCGGCCGCGATGCTGCTCAGATCCGCGCTAGCATCAACAGCGTCCGGACGGAGATTGACGAGGCAGACCAGCATTTCGTCCGCCTCCGCCATATAGCCCGCGTGGCCGAACCGTCCGGCCAGCTCCTCGACGACGTTGGCGATAATGAACGGGATGAGCCTTCTCCGCTCGCTGACGTCGATGCCCGGCAGCTTCGCGTCCAGCTCCGCCTCGTTCTCGAGCACGAACAACAGCACCGCGTAATCGTCCGACAGCACCGTCATGCGGAAGGATCGGAACGCCTCCTCGTACGGCACCGGCGTGTCCGGCCGGCCCTTGAGCAGCCGGTTGATCATGTTGGAACGCAGCGCATGCTGATGCTTCTGCAGCTGACTGGCGATCTCGTCCTTCTCGCTTCTTGCGTGCACAATCGCGCGCTGGATCATCCGCAGCTCGTTGCCGTCTTCCCGCTCCGGACCGGCGCTGCGCCCGCCTAGCAAGCGGATCAGCTCCTGGATCGGGGAATAGTTGCGGCGCATGAAGAACCAGGTCAGAATGCCTGCTCCGATGACGCTGATCAGCATGCTGACATAGGTGAACCGGCGGACATACTCGGCTTTCTCCCAATAGAGGGCGGTCGGCAGAATAAGCGCGTATTTCAAGTCCGACACATCCGATTCGATGTAGAACAGCTCGGACTCTCCCGTTCGCGGCGAAGCAAGTTTCACCTGGCTGCCGTCCATGAACGTCGCCAGCTCGGGCGCGTCCGGACGGCTCTGGAGCAGGATGTTATTATCTTCGTTCAAGATCAGCAGCAGTCCGCCGCTAAAGCCCGAGATGCTCTCGATCGCGCCGAGGAATCGCGCGGCATCCGCCATGACGACGACCGTCCCGGTTCCTCGTCCGCTTAAATCGTTCGGCAGCGGCGCAATATAGGCGATCGAGGACTGCGCGGGCTTCGCGTATAGATGAGGGAGCACGGCGAAGCGGCTTCCGCCGCGCTGGCCGACCGCCTGCGACCATTGCTCGAACGTCATCGCCCCGGTAGCGTGCACCGTCCGGAAGGCGGTCCGCATGTCCCGGATACTGCCCGGCCGCAGTACGGAAGCGCCTTCATTCCACACGACGTAAAATTCGTCGATCGTCGCGTACGACGTCTTGTAGAATCGCAGCGCCTTGGCGACCTCGTAAGCGCCGAAGGGCATCTCCTTCGCCGGCATATTCGTATACATGAGCTGACGCACCTTCTCGTTCCACGTCATCTCCATGCTCAGCCGCTTCATCAGATCCATCTGGTTGTCGATCGTGTACCGCATCTGTTTGAGCAAGGAATCGTTGGCGCGGTGAATTTCGCTCTTGAGGGCGCCGCTCGCCTGGCCGTAAATGACGAGGCTGATGAGGATCGGGACGAACAGCACCGCGCTGTACGATAGCAGCCAGGCGACGACGATGCTTTTTCGTTTGTGCCATAACGATCGGATTGTCGGCAAGCGCTCATTCCTCCCGATTGCGAAAAGTTGGTCGTCGGTCATTGACGCGCCTCGACATGTCCAGCCTCGGACGATGGACGGCCGTTAGCGCGTGAGACCTTCATTATAACGGGTTGCGTCTCGCTCCCGGAATGGCTAAAAGTCGCAAATCGATTGATCAAATCTCCACTTTTTCCGGAAACCATTCCCTTTTTGCGAACACAGCAAGCCCGAGGGAGCCGCTTGGGGCGGCCGATCGGGCTGGGGCTGGAGCGTATGGGGAGCGACGTGGAGGACTTCTCAGCAACGTGCCGAAAACCCCGCCGGGCATCTTGCCATGTGACCTGCTTACCCTTTCAGCGAGCCGACCATGACGCCCTTCACGAAGAAGCGCTGCACGAACGGGTAGACGCACAGTATCGGCACGGTGGCAACCATGATCGTCGCGTATTTGATCGTCTCGCCGATCTGGAATCGGTCGCTCGCGGTCGCGCCCGCGCCCGCCGCCATGCCGTCGGTCGAGTTGGCGATCAGAATTTCGCGCAGCACGAGCTGCAGCGGGAACAGCTCCCGGCTCTTGATGAAGATCGACGCGTAGAACCAGCCGTTCCACTTGTCCACCGCGTAATAGAGAATCATGACGGCGATGACCGGCATCGACAGCGGGATGATGATGCGGAACAAAATGGTGAAATGGTTCGCCCCGTCGATTTTGGCCGATTCCTCCAGACTGTCCGGGATGCCCATGAACGCGGTGCGCATAATGATCAGGTTGAACGTGCTGACGGCGAACGGGATGATCGTCGACCAGAGCGAGTCGAGCAGGCCGACGCCCTTCACGACGAGATACAGCGGGATGAGACCGCCGCCGAAGAACATCGTGAACACGATGAAAAACATGAAGACGTTGTTCCACATGACGTTCTTGCGGGACAGCACGTATGCGCCAAGCGACGTCATGAACAGGTTGACGAGCACGCCGGCGACCAGGATGAACAGCGTGTTGCGGTAGCCATTAGCGATGCCCGGGTTCGCGAGCACGCTCTTGTACGCCTCCAAGCTGAAGCCGAGCGGCTTCCAGAGGATGCCTTTGTTCACGATGAGCTGCCCGGCGTCGCTGAACGAGGCGAACAGCACGTAGAGCAGCGGATACAGCGTCGCCACGACGAGCAGCGTGAGCAGCGTATAAATGACGACGTCGAAGGCGCGATCAAAGAAACCTGATTGCGTATGCATCATTTCACCCCTACCATAGACTGCTTTTGCTCACCCGTCGGCTGATGGCGTTCGCGGTGACGAGCAGCATAAGATTGATTACGGAATTGAACAGGCCGACCGCGGAGCTATAGCTCCAGCCGAACTCGAGCAGCCCCTTGCGGTAGACGAAAGAGGAGATAACGTCGGCCGTCTCGTAGGTGATCGGATTGTAGAGCAGGATGATTTTCTCGAAGCCGACGTTCAGCAGGTTGCCCATCCGCAAAATAAGCATGATCGAGATCGTAGGCATGATACCCGGCAGCGTGATATAGATTATTTGCTTGAGCCGGCTCGCCCCGTCCATCCGCGCCGCCTCGTATTGCTCCTGATCGATGCTCATCAGCGCGGCGATGTAAATGATCGATTCCCAGCCGATTCGCTGCCAAATTTCCGAGAGAATATAGATCGGCCGGAATAACCCCGGCTTCTGCAGCATCGCCTGCCCGTCGTAGCCGAGCCAGACGAAGATTTGGTTGATCAGGCCGTCGGCGTTCGTAAAATCCGTAATGATGCCGCAAATGACGACGAGCGAGATGAAATAGGGCATGTACGTGATCGTCTGCACGGTGCGCTTGAATGTCCGGTTACGCACCTCGTTGATGAGCAGCGCGAGGATGATCGGCGCCGGGAATTCGAACAGCAGCGAGTACAGACTGATGAGCAGCGTGTTCTTGAGAATGCGCCAGAAGTAGTAGCTGTTGAAGAAATCGGCGAAGTGCTTCAGCCCGACCCAGTCGCTGCCGAGAATGCCTTTCATCGGCGAGTAGTTCTTGAACGCGATGACCGCCCCGTACATCGGCACGTAGTGGAATATGATGTAATAGGCGATGACCGGGAGCATCATGAGATACAAATACTTGTTCAGCAGGAAATCCCGGACGAAGCGGCGCTTGAACGAATGCGGATTTGCCATGGACTAGTGTTCACCTCGTTTCGTATCAAGGAGGGCGGCGGACCGGGCTGCTTACTGCCTGTCCGCCGCTCCTTCCGCTGCCTTACCGGCTGTTGTACCGCTCGAGCGCCGCGGTCTGGATTTCGATGGCGCGCGCCAGGTTGAGCGACTTCATCTTCTCCAGGTAGCTCTCGTAGGCGTCGACCGGCTCGGTGCCGAGGATGATTTTGAGCGTCATCTCGTCTACTAGCGTGTCGATGTCGTTCATGATGGCCGCATACTCGGAGCTTTCCTCCGGCGTCGGGGTAATCGGCGGCAGCTGGTATTTCGCCGCGTCCGTCTTCGCCCAGACGTTGATGGCGTCGCGCTGCGTCTGCAAGGCGAAGAACTGCTCAGCGTATCGTTTGTCCTGGATGAACGGGCCGTTGTAGCTGCCGCGCGCGTACGTCGAGATCATTTGCGCAGGGGCGAGGTTGTCCGGATTTTTCAGAATCATATCCGTATACGTCGGGTAGCCATCTACCATGTTGTAGCTGACGCCCTCGGTGCCGAAGTTGAAGAACAGCCGCCCTTCCTCGCTGTAGCCGTAGTCCAGCATGCGCACCGCCAGTTCGGGATCCTTCGCGGTCGACGTGATGGCGACCGTGCCCTCGGACGAATACGCCTGGTTGCGCTGGCCGAACTTCGGCGTCTCGCCCTTATTCAGCACCGGATACGGCGCGGCGATGAGCACGGCCTTCGGATCGTTCGCCGCCACTAGCGGCTGCCACTTGCCGATGCCCGCGCCCGCATTGCCGATCGTGGCGCCGGTTGCGCCGGAAGCGATGCTGCCGTCGAGCGCCTTCGTATCGACCGTGGCCGCGTTTTTGTCGATCAACCCTTCCTTGTACCAGCCTTGGAACAGGCGTAGATACTCCTTGAAGCCCGGTTCGGCCGGACCGAACTTGACCTTGCCGTCCTCTTGATAGAAACCGCGGTTGACGCCGAACGCGCCGATGAACGCCCCATTGCCGGACTCGTTGAAGAATCGCGGCTTGCTGGCGAAGGATAGCGGAGCGGCGGCGCCTTTCTTCTCCTTGAACGCCCGCAGCATCGTCGTCCAGTCGTCGATCGTCTCCGGCACCGGCAGACCGAGCTCGTCGAGCCAGTCTTTGCGGAGGATGGGCCCTTGGAAGACGCGCAAATATTCGTCCCCCCGGATGAACGGGAAGGCGTAGTAGCTGCCGCTGTCGGTCTTGACCATCTTGTCGATGTCGGGGTTGTCCTGCAAGAACTTCTTCAGGTTCGGCGCATACTTATCGATCAGGTCGTTCAACTTGATAATGTAGCCGTCGCCGATTGCCTTCTCCGGCCCGCCCGGGAACGAGAGGAAGTTGAATTCCAGCATGTCCGGCAGGTCGCCCGAGGCGAGCAGCACGTTCAGCGCTTCCTTCGCCTGCCCGGTCGGCGGCGCGGTGAAGCTGAGCTTCACGCCCGTCTTCTTCTGCCAATCCTGGAAGAACGGGACTTCGTCGTGCGTGGCTTTGAGGCCGATCAGGTTGGCGCTGATTTCGCCCCAATAGGTGAGCGTCTTGTCGGTCTGGATCGGATACTTCGTCGCTTCAGGCGCCGTCTGATTATGAACTGCGGATGCGTCGTTCGCGGGCTTGTTGGTATTATCGCTGCCGTTTGCGCCGCCGTTGTTGCCGCCGTTCCCGCCGTTCGAGCACGCCGCGAGCAGCGAGCCGGCCATCATGAGGAGGACGCCGGTTTTCAGCACGTGTTTCATCTGTATTCAACCCTCTCCGTTATAGTCTGTCGTGAGCCATTCCCCACGCCTTCAGACTAACGGCTCCGGCCGCGCTTCCGATATGCGCAAAAACGCCAATGACATGCCGATTTCGCGCGACGGGAAGTGACGAAATCGACAATCGGATTGATCGGGAGGAGAAAAGCGGGCCGTATAGTGGGGCTGGACGCCACTATTGCGGCTCGACTGGACGCTGCAGGCTCCGATAGTGAGCTGGACGTCACTATTGCGCCTCGACCGGACGCCGCGGGCTCCAATAGTGAGCCGAGCATCACTATTGCGGCTCGACCGGACGCAACGTGCTCCAATAGCGAGCTGGACGTCACTATTGCGGCTCGACCGGACGCTGCGGGCTCCGATAGTGAGCTGGACGCCACTATTGCGGCTCGACTGGACGCTGCGGACTCCGATAGTGAGCTGAGCATCACTATTGCGCCTCGGCCGGACGCTGCGGACTCCAATAGTGAGCTGGGCGTCACTATTGCGGATCGACCGGACGCAACGTGCTCCGATAGTGAGCTGAGCATCACTATTGCGCATCGACTGGACGCTGCAGGCTCCGATAGTGAGCTGAGCATCACTATTGCGCCTCGACCGGACGCTGCGGGCTCCAATAGTGAGCTGAGCATCACTATTGCGCCTCGGCCGGACGCTGCAGGCTCCGATAGTGAGCTGAGCATCACTATTGCGCATCGACCGGACGCTGCGGGCTCCAATAGTGAGCTGAGCATCACTATTGCACCTCGACCGGACGCAACGTGCTCCAATAGTGAGCTGAGCATCACTATTGCACCTCGACCGGACGCTGCGGACTCCAATAGTGAGCCGGGCGTCACTATTGCGCCTCGACCGGACGCAACGTGCTCCGATAGTGAGCTGAGCATCACTATTGCGCCTCGGCCGGACGCTGCGGACTCCAATAGTGAGCCGAGCATCACTATTGCGCCTCGATCGGCCGCTGCAGGCTCCGATAGTGAGCTGAGCATCACTATTGCGCCTCGACCGGCCGCAACGTGCTCCAATAGCGAGCTGGACGTCACTATTGCGGCTCGACCGGACGCTGCGGGCTCCGACAATCGCCCAACCGCCTCCTCTCCCGAACATAACAAAAATGCCGAGGCCAACTTAGCCCCGGCATTCCGCCACCCCCTCCCTCCTACTTCGCCTCGTGCGCCCAGATCTCCACGATGCTGTTCCACCCGTTCAGCTCGTTGCCGTAGCCGACGAACTTGATGTACTTCGCCTTCACCGGCGCGGCGAAGTCGAACCGCTCCGCCGCGTTCGGATTCGGCTTGCCGCTCGCCGCGCCAACCAGCGCCTTCACGTAATGCACGCCGTCCTCCGACACTTCCACGTCGAACGTGCTGGATCGCTGATGGCCGTTATAGAACAACAGGCTGACGCCCCCGATCGCCCGCGTCTTCTCGAGCTCGAGCAGCAGGAACTGCCCATCGCCCTCCGCCGACCATCTGGACGCCGGGTCCCGGTCAATGGCGTTCGCCGGCACGTTGCCGTCGTCCGCGCTTGCCGAGACGCCGCGAATGGCCGCCAGCTTCCCTTCCGGCTCCGGCATCGGCTCCACGACCTGCACGGTCAATTTCCCGCTCACTGTAACGCCGTTCATCTTCGCGGTCGCCGTAATCGTCGCCGTTCCCGTCCGCTTCGCCTTGAAGACGTCGCCATGCCCGATGCCGCCAAGCCGCTTGTCGTCGACCTCGAATTTCACGTGAACGCCCGACTGCGCCGGATCGACGATGTCCCCGTTGTGCAACGTGATCCGCGCCTGCAGCTTACCCTCGTTCCCAGCGCTGATCGCGTCGCTGGCCGCTCGCCAGCTCCGCTCCGACCGGTCCGGCGAGACGGACAAACTCTTCGGCAGCACGGGATTGGCGGCGACCACGAACGCGACCGTATACACCTGCGTCGCGCTGCCGTTCGTCACGCGAATCGTGCCCGTGCCGCCGGGCCCTGCCGGCTGCTCGATCTGAACGGAAGCTCCCACGGCAAGCGGCGACGCCGCGATCACCGGCGCCGTCTTCGTCCCATAGGGGAGCGTCACCGCATACGACGTCTTCAGGAACTGCATCCCATCCACCGGCTCGCCGTCCACCAGTAGCGAAGACAGCCCTAGCCGCAGCCCCTGCGCCTTCCGCGCAAATTGATCGGCGAACAGACTCGCCGGCGACAGCCGGTCGCCTTCGCCGACGCCCTCGGTCATATCGAACGGCTTTGTGTCCGCCTCCGGAATCGAACCCGCGATCTGCGTGTTGACCCCGTTCACGGGCCCTCTCGTACCGATGATGTAGCCGTTGCCGAACTGCTCGGATTCCACGATCAGACCTGGCTTGCTCTTGTGCGCCGCCAATCCGTTCGTGTTCCAGAACACGCTCTCGGTCGTGACGACGCCGTGCCGGTTCGTCGGCGAGGAACCGTAGTCCCGCGTAATTGCAGAGATGGCGTCGCCGCTGAGCGTCATGTTGTCGATGAGGTTCGCCATGCTGAGGTACATATGGAAGTCGGTCAGCAGCGACGAATTCTCGGAATAGACGTCGTGCATGACATTGCCATTGGCCGAGAAATTCGCGAACGTGAAGCTGTGCCGCGCCCCCTCCGCCCTGCTGCGCGCGATGAGATTGTCGTTGCCGATGAACTGGTACAAATATCCGTTACCGTTCGCGCCGCGGTACTGCGGATACGCCATGGAGACGTTATCGACGGTGACGTTCTTCGTCCGGTCGAGAATGATCCCTTTGGATAAAATGTGGTACGTCTCGTTCCCCGCCGGCTTGTACGTGCTCACGTTGCGAATCCAGCTGTCGGCCGCAGCGATGACGTTGATCGCTTTCGCATTGTCCGTTTCGTAGCCGGCCGTCCCTTCGACTTTGAAGTCGTCTTCGCCGAGGCCGCTCTTCGGATTTTGCGCGTTCGCGATGGAGAAGTCCTCGAGCCCCACCTCGGACACCGGGGGCTGCGCCTTCGTGATCGTAACGTTATCCCGCGTCTTCAGCGGATACCGGGTCGGAATATCGACGGTAATGGTGCGATGGGCGGGATCGACCGCGACGACCTGACGGTAGAAGATCGGCTCGACCTTGCCCAGGCGCGACGCCCACTTATTCTGCATCCCCAGCTCCGCCAGCAAGTCCGCCGTCGTCTCGAACGTGACCACCACGTAATCGCCGGCCGCGAAGCCCGCCGCGTCCTCCACCGGCAGGAGCGCCGACGGCTCCAGGACGGAGCGGCGAAGCTTCGTGCTCACCCCGGTTTTGACCCAATCGCCGCCGCCGACGCGGATCATGTCTTTCTGCTTCATGAAAGTCGCCGCGTTATAAAGGAACGTCTTGCCCACGCCGGCTCCCTTCAACACAACGCCGCTTGTCCGTATGCCCAGCGCGTACGCCTGCCCCTCCGGAGGACGTAGATGATACGTTCCTTCCGGCAAATAGACGACCCCGCCCCCGCGTGCGGCCGCCTCGTCGATCGCGCGCTGAATCGCGGCCGTCGCTTCCGTCTGTCCGCTCGGATCGGCGTTATACGGCGCCTTCGTCACATCGAGCCCAGCCGCCGGATCGACGGTCGGCAGCGCCTTCTCTCCCCGATGGTAGCCGGCATAAGAGAAATCGTGCACGAACCGTCCTTCCCCATCTTTCCAGCCCGGATACCAATCCGCCGGATAAAGCCGGCTTCTCCCGTCATCGCCAAGGGGCACATCGCCGACGGCCATGACGCTCGCCTCCTCCGCGGCATGAGCCGCCTTCTCTCCGGCAGCAGGCACCATCGCGCCGAATCCCAGACAAATCGCGGCCAACAATGGCAGCAACCTTCCCTTCATATCAGCTTCCTCCTTATATTGTGATCAGCAACTCCGAACGCCATTGGCGAGCGGTACGGTCCCCCTTTCCCATTGCAAGTGGCCGGCCCCATTAGTATGGAACGATATGGAAGCGTTTGGGTATGGGCAAAACATGCGTTGCGATTGACGGAAACGTCCGCGGATGGATCAAAATTGAAACCGGATCGACGATACGCTCAATAAAGCGCGTTGATCGGTATTTGCACCGTTCATCATCACTTCCATGCGTTCGGTCGCCACGACGCAGGCTTGTCCAGGCTTGGATAGTTCGCCGAGTCAAAAAAGAAAGCCCCCGAGCATGCTCGAACGGCTTTCTATGCCTACGCCTTGCGATTCGCAATCTTGCGGTAATCCCGCGTAACGCCGAGCACGACGCTGCCCTCGAGATAGAACTGGTCGCTCGCCCGCCACGTATGCGTCTTCTTGTCTCCACGTCGCATGTAGACGTAATTGAACGGCGACGTCGCATACGCCCGGAAGCCTCTCTTGCGGCATTGATAGAGGAAGGTGGTATCCTCGCCTACCGACTTGTCGGGAAACCTCACCTTCTCGAGAACGCGCCGCTTGAACAGAATCGTTCCGCCCTGTACGTATACGGTGCGCTTGTCTCGCTCCCTTGGCGAACGGATGAGCAGTTTGCCGCTAGCCGACAAGTGCACCAGACACGAATGTTTGCCGACGATGTCGCTGTTCGTCCGCGCCAGCGCCTTCACTTGCTCCGTCAAGTAGAAAGGGGAGTAGTAATCGTCGTCATCGAACTTTGCGATGAGGGGGAATTTCGCCTTCGTAATGCCGCAGTTCAACGCTTGGCCCAGCGAGATGCGCTCGGGCACCTGGTACACGCGAATGTCGGCATAGACGCTCGCCCGGCTCCGGTAATGAGCGAGATCCATGCTGTCCTTGTTCAGAATGATGATCAATTCTTTGTTTCGATAGCGCTGGGACAGGAAATTGCGAATCAGGTTATTGAAAAATTGCGGCCGATTCGTGCAGACGATAATCGAGACACCGGTCCCCTCCGCCCTTTTGCCCAAGCGATCACCCCTTCCTCCAGTGGTAGGTACTTTAGCATATGGGACATCTTCCATTCCGTGTCGGCGGACGCATAGCGGTGCGTGCCATGATTCGCGCGAGAAGCGGGTTCACGCGAGCCCTGTCGGTGAACAAGCAAAAGAGACGTTCCGAAGAACGCCTCTCTCGCTGACCGTTAAGCCATCTGCTATTGGATCGTCAAATTAAATCCGCTTTGAATGTAATACAGCGTCGGGTACGCGATATTGCGCGTCACCAGATTATTGAACGTGGCGGAGCCGTTGCCGGTATACGTGTAGATGGCCGCGCCTTTATGCGGTCCCGAGAACCGGGAGGTCGTCACGCCGTCGAGCCCCGTGCCGTCGATCGTGATATTGTTGAACACGATGTTCTGGAAGCCGCCGCCGTAGCCGAATTGCACCCCGTCGCGCTGCGTGTTGATCAGATCGATGTTCGTGAACGTGACGTTCTTGATCGCGTCGTTGGACGCTTCCAAATCGATCGCGCCGCGCTCGCCGTTATATAGATCCTGGCTCGTGCCGCAGGCGATGATCGTCGTGTCGGAGAACGTGATGCCCGTATTATTCTGGAAGTGGTAGCCTGGGAACACGGTGTTCATCCGGATGCCGGACCCGCCTACGCAGTCGATGATGTAGTTATGGTCCGCCTTGTGGCCGCCGCCGCCGAAGAAGGCAATGCCGCCCGCGCGCCAGTTGTTCTCGATCGTGTTGTAGGAGAAGGTGTTGTTCACGCCAGCCGGCGCGCCGTTCGTGTTGCTGGTCCAGACGGCCAGCGCGTCGTCGCCGTTATTCCGCAGGTTGCTGTTGCGAACCGTCGAGTTGCTCGTGCCTTGGGCGAAGTTGACGCCGTCGGCCAGGTTGTTGCGAATCCGGCTGTTCTCAATGACAAGACCGGTTGCGTAAATAGCAGGCGTATGCGCGTAATCCCCGACCCAGAAGCCGCACTCGAAGTGTTCGACCCAGACGTCGTGAATGACCGAGTTCGTGCCGAAGTTATCCATGAAGCCTTTGTAGATCGCCTGTTGACCATAACGGGAACGCAGGTTGGAGTTCATGTAAATGTTGCTGAAATCCAGCTTGCCCGTGATGCGCAGCGAGATGCCGCCCCCTGCCGCGTTCGGATTCGTGAACTGAATGTTCGTATGCCAGATGCCGGCGCCCGTCACGGTCAGGTTGTTGATCTTATTGCTGACGGAGCCGATCTCCCACATGCCGCCCAGGTTGAACGTGCCCGCCGGGATATAGAGCGTCTTGCCGCCGGCGACCGCCGCGTTAACCGCCGCTTTAAAAGCCGGCAGATCGTCTTGCCCATCGTTCGCGATTGCGCCGTGATCCGTCACGGACACCGCGCCGGCAGGCTTGGCGATGGCCGTTGGGACTGGCTCGATCTCGATGAAGTCGACGCCGTATTCCAGGCTGTCCCCGTTGTTCTTCTGAATGCGGATCGTATCGCCAGGTTGAAGCGGCGCGTCCAGTTTCCAGTGTACCTCATCAAAGCGGAACAACGGACGGCCCGAGCCTGACGTATCGCCCGGCATGTCGCCGGAGAAATACTGCCAGCTGTAGTAAGAAGACAGCGAGATCGTCTTCGCCTTCGTGCCATTGACGTAAACGTCCAGCGCGCCGGTGAGGCCCATGCCGTCCGCCGAGTCCGGCAGCGTGAAGCGCATCGTCACGCCCGCCCCGCCTTGGCCGGGACGAACCGTCCACTGCGCGTAAGAACCGTTCGAGGGCAGCGCGATATAGCGCTGGCCGGATGCCTCGGATGCAATCTGCGACTGATCGAACGTCGGCGCCGTCTTCAAGGCGGCCGCCCCGCCGCGCGTCGCGTCGTCGGTATCGTATCGGAAATAAGGCATGCTCGCGCCTCGCGCGGAATAGACCGTGAGCGTGGAGCTGCTCGTATTGTTCGCTTGCTTCGCCGCGATCTCGTTGGCGTCGACGGCAACCGTCGTCGTCACCGAGTAGCTGCCGTTCGCCGCCGTCCACGTGCCCGGAATCGCGACATTAACCGATGCGCCTGCCGCGAGCGCGCCGCTGTACGAGCCGGTGAGCGTCTGGAGCGTCGTGCCCGCGCCGTTCTTGAGCACGACCGTGATGCCGTGCGCGCCGCTCGCTGCCGCGACCGTGCCTTCGTTCTTCAGATTGACGTTGAAGGCGACCGCGTTGCCAGCCACCGGAGTTGCCGGGGTCCAAGAGGTCGTCGCGACCAAATCGGAGCTTGGCGTGGCGCCGACGACGAGCGAGGACGAATTCGTGAAGCTGTTGTTCGATTCGTTCTGCTCGACGACCGCGTTATTCTCGTCGACTTTGGCCACGACCGTATACGTGCCTGCCGGCTTGGCGCCAACGTTCGCCGATACGGTCGTCGTAGTGCCGGCAGCGAGCGCGCCGACCTGCGCCGAGCCCGCAAGCGTATTGTTCAGGTAGAAGTTCACGGTTGTCGCCGCCGCGCCAGCCGTGCCGTTGTTCTTCACATCCGCGCTCAGCGTAATCGCGCTGCTCTCGGACGGGGATGCCGGCGCCCAGGTCACGTTCGCGACGGTGAGGTCCGGATTCGCCGCCGCTGCGCCGTACACTTGGAACTCGGCCACTTGACCGGCCGGCGCGCCCGTGTTGCCGGTGAAGTTCAGCTGCAGACGCTTGACCGTCGCCGTCACCGGAATCGTGACCGTGTTACCGGTCGCCGGATCGAAGGCGTAAGACTTGGACGCGACGAGGCTGGTGAACGTCGTCGTGTCCTGATTATGGCCGAGCACCTGGATCGTCTGGCTGCGCGGCCCCCAGACCGAATCCGGGTTCAGCTTCAGCACGACCGACGTGATGCTGTGATTGGAGCCGAGATCCAGCGTAAGCTGGCTTGGATTGCCGGCGCCTTCCCAATAAGTCGTCGTGTTGTTATCGTTGGCATTCGCCGCGACGAACGTCCCCGTGCTGCCGGAAGCCGAGATTGCCTTGCCTACCGCAACGTTCGTGCCCTGCGGCGGATCGACGGGCGGCGTCGTGCCGCCAGCGCCGTAGATCTCGAACTCGGAGAGCTGGGCCGCCGGCCATGCCGTGTTCGCCGTGAAATTCAGGCGTACATACCGCGTGCTCACCGCCGTGAAATTGACCGTCACCGCGTTGCCGGCGACCGACGGATTGAAGACGTAGTTCGCCGAACCGACGATATTGGTGAACGTCGAGCCGTTCGTGCTGCCTTGGACGCTCAGCGTCTGCGTCCGCGTCTCCCAGCCGGCAGGGAGCTTCAGCACCACTTGATCGATGCTGGCCGATGCGCCAAGATCGACTTGAACCCATTGCGGGAAGGCGTTGTTGACGCTCTCCCAATACGTGCCCTGGTTGCCGTCCTTGACGTTATTGGCGTTATAGACGTCCGCGTAGCCGCTGGCCGTCACGGTTTTGCCGAGCGCAAGGTTCGTGCCCCCCGCCGCGAGCGACGTCGTCGGCTGCAGCAGCGGGAACACTTGGCTGATGATCATGGCGAAGAGGCACAGCCACATGCTTCTTTTCTTCATTATTCGAGTCTCCTTTATTTGAGGTTGTATCGTGTGTCTGACCGTCGGGTCGTTGTCCGCCATCAACTCCTTTCGTTCATGTAAGCGCTATTCATTGTGCGATGACAAAACCTATCGTAACAGCAAACCTCTGCTGGAAAAATGTGCGTTATTACGATCAAGAGGTGGAATTTTATGCGAAATTTCATTCTTTGCCCTAGCATAAATTTCGAAACACAAAAAGAAACCACATGGAGTAGATGCTCACATGTGGTCATAGTTCCATGCCAATCTTCAATTACTTAAACAACAAAGCGTAGAAAACAATTAAGAAGAATGGAATGGCAAAAACGAAGACTAAGTAAATCCCCAACTTCATCATTCTTTCCAATTCTGCATTCCCATTGGCCATACGATAGCCCGACAAAGAAACCATAATAATAAATATGAATAGCCCCAAAGAGGGCAACATCAACAACCAGCCACCACGCTCAACAATTCTCTGTTTCTCTAAGGTGAGAATAATTCCGAAACCAATCATGGATAACCCTAATGTTACAAAGCTGCCGACAAATAGTTTTTGAAATTTTCGCAAGAGAAAGCAGAGGACTAAAATTAGCCCACCGCAACCAAAGGTAAACAGCATGTCTTGTGAATAAGTTAAAGCGCCAAAGAAAGTAAGCAAACCGAATCGATCCCCCAAAAAACTTATCTCTTGCAAAGTCTGTAAACCATCCTACAGCGGAGAAAACACCGGCTCCTCCGATAACAATAACGCGCCTATCCACTATCAATTCAAAAACAGAGGTTTCCGCCGTAACAGAGCCAGCACCAATGCCTCTCACTGCCACACCAGCTACCCTATTCGTACCAGTACCCACCGCAGTTTCGCTCCTGTAGCGACCGCTGTCTCCTATTGCGGCGACTTTGTCCGCAGCAAGTTCAAGCCGAGCCCGATGAACATGACGCCGGTCACCTTGTTCATGAGCGCGACGGCGCGCGGGCTGCCTTTGAGCCAGCCGCTCATGTACGAGGAGCAATAGGCCACGAATAGGCACCACAATAGGCCGGTCGTGCAGAACGTCAGCCCCAGAAGCAGGAACGGAATCGGTCCGGAAGCGCCGGGTGCGATGAATTGCGGCAGGAACGCCAGGAAGAACAGCGACACCTTCGGATTCATGAGACTCGTCAGGATGCCCTGCACGAAGACGCCTCGGATATTGCCGTGCTGTCCACCTTCTTCGATCGAGGCCGGTTTCGTTCGGTCCAGCAGCATGCGGATACCCAAATAAACGAGGTAGACGACGCCCGCGATTTTGATCACGTTGAACACGAGCAACGATTTCATTAAAATGACGGACAAGCCGCACGCGACGAGCAGGGTGTGGATGACCGAGCCGCTGATGATGCCGAACACCGAATAGACGCCGGCCTTCCGGCCTTGGGAGACGCTCCTTCCCAGCACGTACATCGTATCGGCGCCTGGGATGAGATTGAGCAGGATGCACGAGACGAGGAATACTTCGTAGTTCAAAATGCCGAACATGGCGCTAGACTCCTTCCAGTTGGTGGATAATGAGCCATCATAGCGGAGCGTCCGCGTTTTTGTCAATCCGGTGACGCCACAAATCTGTTAGAACTGGCGGCCCGATCCGGTTGCGAGGCATAGACGCGATCGACTACTGTAGAGGGGTAGGACAATCTTGGAGAAGGAGTACCTGCCCATGTCTTCGAAAAAGCCATTGCATCCGAACGCCACGACCGGACGGACGCGCAATTACGCCCCGCTCATCGTCGGGCTGTCGATCGGCATCAACGTGCTGGTCGCGATTTTGTTTTTCCTTCCAGGCTACGACGGGGAAGTCGGCTTCGACATTTACCTGCTGCCGATGCTGAACGCGATCTTCAACAGCTTCACGTTCGTCTTCCTGCTTGCGGCGCTGTATTTCATTATGAAGAAAAACGTCACGCTGCATAAACGATTCATCTTCGCCGCGTTCACGTCGACCGCGCTGTTCCTGATCTCGTACGTCACCTACCACGGGCTGTCGGAATCGACGCCATATGGCGGAACGGGCATCCTGCGCGGCATCTACTTCTTCATCCTGATTACGCATATCCTGCTGGCGATTGTCATCGTGCCGCTAGCGCTCATCTCGACGGCGCGCGGCCTCAACATGCAGGTGGAGAAGCACCGCCGGATCGTCCGCTGGACGATGCCGCTCTGGCTGTACGTCTCGCTGACGGGTGTTATCGTGTACGTGATGATCTCGCCTTATTATGGATAAGTCCCCTTGGCGATGAACGACAAGAGGTCGTGGTCAACCGCTCCCCGCGGCAGACCACGACCTCTTTTTTTCACTTCACGCTTAACGGCCTCGCTTAACGTTCATTCCACAATCCCGATACAGTCAGCAGCCGATCGAGCAGAACAGCCGCTTCGCCGCGCGTAACCGTACCGGCCGGCGCGAAGGTGCCGGATGCGGTGCCTTTCATAAGCCCCGCTGCGGTCGCCTGGGCGACAGCTTCCGCTGCCCAGACATGGATCGCCGCAGCGTCGGCGTAGCCGTTCGCCGAGGCGGCCGGCTTGCGGCCGGATACGAATGCCAGCGCTTGAACGGCCATGACGGCCAGCTGCTCGCGCGACAGGCGGTCGTCCGGACCGAAATTCCCGTTCGCGTAGCCTTTGATCAGCCCCGCTCCGGCCGCAGCTTGGACCGGATCCTCATACCAGCTGCCGGATGCGACGTCCGGGAAGGTAATCGGCTTGCCGCTCTGGCGAAGTCCGAGCGCGCGGACCAGCATCGCCGCGAATTCGGCCCTCGTCACGGCACGGCCAGGTTCGAACGTCTGGATGGATACGCCGTTTAGAATGCCTTTGGAGGCCAGCAGCGCGATTTCGCGCTCCGCCCAATGACCGGCGGTGTCCGCGAACGTACGGGCAAGCTTCGCGACGGTGTAGATGCTGTTGCCCGTGCTTTTGATCGTGACAACGCTCACGCCGTCCGCGAACGTGAAGGTTGCCGGTACGAATCGGAAGCGCCCGCTTGCCGAGTCATACGTCAATACGGTTGTTTGCGCGCTATCCAGCTTGTCTTCAATCGTAAGCGTGCGCTCGATGTACTTGCCGCCGAAGCTTACGACTTCAGTCGTACGTCCGCCTGCCTGAATCGTCACGCCGAACTCAGTCGGCTTGCCGACAAGCTCTATGCCCTGCTTCGCCGCATCGCCTTGAAGCTTGACGGCCAGATCGGACGCTGCGGCATGGATCGCGAAAGTCATGACTGCCTCTTCCGCATTCGTAATCCCATGATCCCGCAGCACCTGCTCCACGAGGCTCAGCGGGAAGCGATAGCTCGCCCCTGGCGCTGTAATCACGAGCACCGCTGCCTGTTCGGCTTGCGCCGCGCTGCGCAGTGCCTTCACGCCGAATGCTGCCTGACCGCTGGAGGACGAGGAATCCAAACGGAACATGACGGATGTATGTCCGCCTTTGACCGCGCTCTCCAACGCTTGATCGTTCGTCCGATGGTCGGCCGAGACGGAAATGCCGTCGCCGCTGCCTCCGGATTGCCCCGGCGTAACGACCGAACCCGAACCATTGCCATTGCCGTTACCGTTACCATTACCATTGCCGTTATCCTCTTGAACGGATGTCACGCGCAGCGTAAACCGGCGAATGTGCGAGTCATGGATGACTTTCAGTTCCGTATCGCCCGGCTTGAGACCTTTCAACTTCCCGTCCGCATACGCGGCAACGGCGCCGTCGGCAATTGTAATTTGCGCATCTGCCGTCACCTCGGTCCCGTCGCCGGCGAAGACGCCGAGCGACGCCTCATGATCCGCCGCCAGCTCGAACGGTCCTGCTGCGGCATCGCCCAGCCGGACGCCGAATGGCTTGCGAATACTGGCGAGCCCCTCATTGCGCTCCACGAACTCGAACTGCGGATTGACGTCGTTCACGACGGCGATCCGCTCGCCGCGCACGATGATATTGTCGGCCGCGACCGATCCTTTCACATTCGGCGTGACATCGATACCATTGGTGCCGACGCCATCCAGCACGATATTCTCGAGAACCACGCCGTTCATCGCGAAATCGCCATGGACGATCAGCCCCGCGTACGTGCTGTCGAGGGCCGTGTTGTCGCGGATGCGAATATCCGCGTTCATATCCTTGTCGCTTGCGAACAGCCAGATCGCGCCCAGGTTCACCCCGTAGCCGTTATCCTTGCTGCCGGTACGGATCAGCGTATTACGCTCCACGATCGTCGTGCCGCTGAACGGCACCGGATTGAACCGGGTCGAGACCGCCAAGCCCGCGCCGTTCACGATCGTGTCTTTGGCGATATTATCCGTCATCTTGTTGTCCTTGCCGCCGAAGATGACCAGATTATCCGCCAGCCATGGCAGCGAGACGGTATTGAACCTCGCCGTGTTATTCGTGCTGGCCAGACCGCCGGTCGACCACATCGCGATGCCGTCGTCGCCCGGATAACGGATATCGCTTTGCTCGATCATGCTGTTGCTTGTGCCTACGCAGAAGTTGATGCCATCAGCCATGAGATTCCGCATCCGAAGGCCGACCATATGCAAGCCGTCCGTGAAGCCATCGCTGCCTTTCATGCGGGTCAGCCACAGCCCCGTCTTCGCATGCTCGATCCATACGTTCTGCAGGAGCGACCCCGGACCGAATTCGCCCTCGAAGCCGTGCGTGCTCGCCTCGTCGTCGCGGACGTTCAGATCGCCGTCGACGAGCAGGTCGTACACCTCGATGCGCCCGCCACGTCCGGCGAATTTGGCGCCGAGCAGCGTCGTATGCCACATGCCCGCGCCCCGGATGACGATATCGCCCAGATCGAGAAGACCGTCGCGCAGTTCGAAGGTGCCTGCCGGGAACCAGACGCCCTTGCCTTCTTCCTTGGCGGCTGCCATGGCGGCCTTGAACGCCGCCGTATCGTCGATGCCGTCGTCTGCCTTCGCGCCGAAGCCGGTGACGTCAAGGAATCCTTGCGGCATGCTCAGCGGACCGTCCGCCTGCTCCATATCGGCCAGATCGATGACGTAATAATCTGCCGTGCTGTCCGCATCCTTCTCTAGCCGGATCGTGGCGCCCTGCGGCACATCGCCGATCAGCGCGTGAATCTCGTCGAAGAAGCGGTGCGCGCTGCCCTGCTTAGGATCGTTCGACCATGGATAACTGCCGTACTCCCACGCATATTTAGAGGTCAAATGCAGCTTCTGACGGAACGTGCCGTTCACGTACAATCCGAGCGTCGCCTCGATGCCGCTGCCGTCCGCGCTGTCCGGCATGGCGTAACGGAGCACGATCGCGTTCGCCGGCTTGGCCAGCGTGAATTCCACGTATTCGCCCGTCGCATCCAGCTGCACCGCCTGCCGGCCGGAAGCTTCGGAAGCCATCTCGCGATAGACGCGCGACGGTCCGATCAGCGTCGCGTTCGTATCGGCGTGTTCAGCCTCATAGGAGACGTACGGCACGGTAGCCCCCCTGTAGGCTTTGTTGATGCTATTGCGCACGGTCAGCGCATCAAGCGCGATGGAGCCGCCCGCCCCGCGCGCCTTGCGCACGGTGACCGTATTGATGCCGGCGCGCAGATCAAGACTCAGGGTCGCGCTCCTCCAGCTGCCTGCCGCCGGAATGGCCAGCGTGCCGGCCGGCTGGCCGTTAACCGCGATGCCAAGCTCGGATGAGTCGTCCGACAGATATCGAATGGAAGCCTGGTAAGCTCCGGCTGCTCCCGCGTTGACGGTGAAGCGCACCAAATCCGACTCGCTTGCCATGCCGGCGATATATCCGGTTCCGGAGAAACCTTTCGCTTGAGAAACAACCGCCAGCGTGCTGCTGTGGAACGCCTCCTCCGCTTCGTACACAGGATCTCCGGCTACCGGCGTCAGTTCCCATGCAGCGCCTGCGGCTAGACCAGCCTCGCCGTACGCTAGCCCTGAGTCTCCGAGATATAGCGCCCCGGACTGCTTGGCATTCACGATGACGACACGCCCTAGTCGCTCCTCCAGCAGCCACTGCTCGGCATCCGTCGGACGCGCCCCGTCCTTCAGCGCAAGATCCAGCGACAGCAGCTTGCCGGACATCCGGTTGCGGATCAGCTTCCGGCCGTTATAGTCCTGGAGCAGCCATCGTGCGGACACGTCTCCCTCCGCATTCCCGTTCCATGCGACGGCGCTGCCGTTAATCTCCTTAAGCGTCCTGCCTCCCGATGTAATCACAATGTCGTTCGAATCGCTGAAGACCGGCGTGCCGGTCGCTTCGTTGCGCGCCTCGCCCATCTCCGGCGTCACGAACGCTTCCGGCGCGGCTTCGAATGTCCACTGCAGCGTACCGTACGAGGTTGGGTACAGCCCCCGTTCCGCATAGCCAGCCCCGCCCTGAGCATGGACGTACTCGTCCTCGAAGCCCGCGGCCGTGCTGCGAATGAGATAGCTCGCGCCCTGCTCCTCGATGGACCATTGCCCAGCCGCTTCGCCGCCTTGGGCAAGCTCCCGGCCCGCGATATACGAATAATCGCCGAGGACAGTCATGTAATGTCCGGTCGCGCGGTTGCGGATGCGGCTGATTCCGTTCTCCGTCTCCAGCTGCCAATGGGCGTAGCCGTTGTCTTCGCCGACTTGACCGTACAGCACGATCCCGCCCCGATTCTCGTACAGATATTGACCGTTCGCCGCATTCTTGATGCGTACCGGCGCCGTAGGCAGCGGCGTCTTCGGCGGCGTCACGCGTTCGACCGCGAATTGCCCCTCGTCGGTATCCGCCGCCAGCTTGCTGACCTTCGCATAGCCCGCATCCTCGCCGCTCGCCGTATAGACGAAGTGGCCCGCCCATGCGCTCTTGATGTTGACGTAGCCGTCGTTCGCGCTATTTTGCAAATACCATTTGGCGCTGCCCCATTGCGGATAAATCGTCTCCGCCAAGAGCTTAAAAGCCGGCGCATCCTGCTCGACGTTACCGCCGACGCCTTCCATTGAGATATAGTGGCCGGTGCGAAGATTCTTCAGCCGGACGGAACCGACGCCGTCTCCCGCATCCTCCGGAAACCAGATGGAGGACGTGTCGGACGCCGGCACAGCGGCCGATTTCACCTTACCCAGATCATCGCCGGCTTCGGTCACTTCGACCAAATATTGGCCCGTAGCCTTGCCCTTAAGCCGGATATAACCCGGCGCTTCCTTCGGAACAGGGACGAACCGCCAGCGCGGACTGCCCCAATTCGGATTGATGATGCCGTACTCCGCGAATTTCGTTAAATTCTGCAGATGCAAATATTTCTGCTGGCCTTCCTGATCATTGGCATCCAGCACGCTGTGGATGAGTCTGGAACCGCCGCCGGTATCCTCGATAACCCATACGGCCGACTTCCACCCGTCCTCCACGTCGGTCACGCCGATATGGCCGTCGGTTACCTGTTCAAGGTTGATATAGTGATTCGTCTCGCGGTTCTTGATTCGCTTGCGGCCCTGGAACACCTCGATGAGCCATTGGTCCCGTTGGTCGCCGCTCCGCGTATTGCCGTATTTGAGCAGCCCGTTCGCATCCTCGTACAAGACCATCGACTGCCACTCGTTCATGATGCGCACGTATTGCGGGGAGCCGTCGTTGACCGCTGCCGGATCGCCGAGCAGCCATTGCGCGGCATTCGCATTCGGATCGATCGCGCCCGCCTCCGCCGAGCCGGCGGCTGCTTCAATGTTCAAGTACGCGCCCGCTTGCGCGGCGCTCTGGAACGTCTTGTAGTCGTCATATACGGCGGAGGACGCCATCGACCACTGATAAGAAGCTTCCATGGCCGCGATCGGTCCAGCCTGCAGCGGGCCGGCCGATTGGCCGCCGTGGATGTAATGACCGGTGGCTAGATTGCGGATCAGCTTCTTGCCGTCGAAGTCCTCCAGCATCCACCGATAGGCATAGTTGCCGCGGTTCTCGCCCGTGATCGCCCCATACTTGACGATCCCGCCATCTTCGTAGAGATAGAGAGCTGCAGCCGGATTCTCCGCATAGTTGGAGATCCATACCGGCTCGATATCCGCCGCCAGCTCGATTCGCCATTGCGCGCTGCCCCATGCAGGCTGCGCCCAATCATTCGCCCGCACGTTGGCGTCATCCGGGAACTGCGTGTTCAGCACGTAAGTCGGCGCGCTGGCATTGGCGAATGTCACGAACCCTGCAGTTGCCGCCGCTCCCATAATCCATTCGCTCTTAATGCCGTCCATCGCCCCTGCCGCCAAGGGCATCCAGCCTTCGGCGCCCTGCGTGATGTAATGCCCGGTTGCGCGATTGCGCAGCCGCACGCTGGAGGCGTCCTCCCCCAGCTTGACCTTCTCGATGAACCAATGGGTCGTCGTATCCGTCATGCCGCGTTCGCCGCCGAATTTGACCATCCCGTCTTTATCCTCGTAGAGATATTGGCCGGCCTTGAATTGGTTGACGATGCGAACCGGCTCGCCTTCCGGATCGACCGGCTCCAGCATCCACTGCGGACTCTCGAAGGTGATGTTGATATCGCCGCTTACTTCGGCGAAGCCGAGCTGGTCCTCTTGGTGAAGGACGAGGTTCCCCGCCGGATTGGCCGCGTTCTTAATAATGACGTAGCCCGGACGGCTGGCATCCTCGATCAGCCACTGGTCCGACGCCTGGCTTTCTCCCACGGCCTTGCTATAGAGCGGGTCGCGCCGCTGCGGCGTCTGCGCCATCGTAATGTAGTGGCCGGTCGCCCGATTCTTAATCCGCTTGACGCCGCCCGATTCTTCGATCTGCCAGTGCGACGTCTGATCGCCCATCGCGGTCAGTCCGTACCGGACGATCCCATTCGACGATTCATACAAATAATTGCTCTTCCACTTATTCTTGATGCGTACATAAGAGACCGCCCCGTTGTCTCCTTCGCCCGCTGCCGCGTTATCCGATGCGTATACCGGATATGCCATGAACAGCATCAGGAACGCCAGAATGGCCGAAACCATTCGCTTGCCGCTTGCCATTGCCCACTCCTCCTCGATCGTATTCGTGCTTGGCTTACACGTTCCATCATAAAGTGTAAGGGCTTACAATAAGAGTTGGCCTATTAGGATAATGAGGTGTTTTATTATGATCTTTCTCATGCGAATATCCGGCGGCATACGAATGCCCGGCAGCACGCGGCCGCCGGGCATCAATCGCATGCAGCCCGTGCATGCGCCCTTTATTTGACGCTCATGTAGCGATCGTAAGCATCCTCGTAAATCTTGATCAGCTTCGCAAGTCCCATCTCTTCGAGCTTCTTCACGTAAGCGTCCCAATTCTCGTCGATGCCGCCCTTGGTGATCCATTCGGCGCGGGTGCTCGCGATATAACCGTCGATATCGGTCGTCAGCGTCGGCAGCTCCTGGTACTCCTCCGCCGTATACATAACGCTCGGGAACGGCTCGGTGACATCGTCCTTGCCCAGCTTGTCGAGCTGCAGCTTCAAGCCGTCGCCGGTCGTCGGATCCAGCTTGATGTTCTTCTCGAAATCCGGGCTGACGTATTTCGGTCCGAAGTCGCGGAACGAATTATCCCAATACCAGGCGTCGGCGCTGGTGCCTTCCGGCGCTTTCAGGAGGGAATACGTGCCGTCCGTGCCCTTCTCGATGGAGGTGCCGATCGCGCCCCAGAAATTCTGAATGCTCGCCTCGTTCGTATAGAATTGGTCCGCCCAGCGCGCGGCCACCTCCGGGTATTTGCTCGAGCTCGTAATGAGCAGCTGATTGCGTCTGAAGCTGAGACCGCTCGGATCGCCCTCCTGATAGCGCTTCCCATCTGGACCTGCGATCGGCGCGATCGTCTCGTACTGATCGCTCCACTTGCCGAAGACGGCGTCCGGCGTCCATTGATAGGTGAAGCCGATCAGCGGCACGTCTGGATTTTGCCGTTTGGCCGTCAGCATCGTGTTGTCCTGGGTAAAGGATTCCTTGTCGATCAAGCCTTCCTCGTACAGCTTACGGGCCCACTTGAGCCCTTCCTTATACGCCTCGGACGTCGGATAATAGACCGGCTTGCCGTCTTGAATCATCATACGGTTCGCTCGCAGATCGGTAATGCCGAAGGGCGTCAGCAGGAACATGTCGATATCGCCCGCATTACTAGACGGGATTTCGTCCGCTTTGCCGTTGCCGTTCGGGTCCTTTTCCTTGAACGCTTTCAGCACGGTGTACAGCTCGTCGATATTCGTCGGCGCCGCAAGTCCCAATTTGTCCAGCCAGGCTTTGTTGATGACCGGCTGATTCTGGGTTACCGGTCTGGACGGCAGCCGCGCCGGCAGCGAGTAGATTTTCCCGTCGGGGAACGTGCTGATCTTCCGAAGCTCCGGCGATTCTTCCATCGCGGCCTTCAAATTCGGCATATGCTTGTCGATCAATTCATCCAGCGCAAGGAAAGAGCCCGCATTGTTGACGATGTCCGAATCTCCGTAGGCAATGTCCCCCAGAATGACGTCCGGCAGCTTGCCGCTGGCCAGCATGACCGACTTCTGGTCGTTCCAATCGTTGGAGGACATGACCTGCCAATTGATCTTGACGTTCGAGTTCTTCTCCAGCTCCTGCAGCCAGGTGTTCTTGACGAAGCTATCGCCCATATTGCCCCAACGAACGGTCAGCACGTTGAGCGTGACCTGCTCCTTGACGATCGGAAGCCCTTCCGGGTTCATATTCCCGCTCCCGCTGACTGCGGTAGTATTGCCGCCATCGCTATTGTCGCTGCTGCAGCCTGCCAGCACGGCCGCACCTAGCGTCGTGACGATTGCAAGCAGAGCGAGCCTTCTGCTTATTGTCTTCTTCGCCGATCTGTTCTCCATGTCCAATCCCCCTGAACGTTCATAGTGAATGGTTCGTTGCCTTATCGCGCGATTCGTTGTCCGGTTACAACAGCGAGTGTAAGCCCATACCGGCTCTCCGGCCACTTTATCACCGGACTTCTAGGACTTCACGGCGCCGATCATCACCCCCTGATTGAAGTGCTTCTGCACGAGCGGGTAGAAGCACATGATCGGAATGGTCGACACCACGATGACGGAATACCGGAGCATATTGGCCAGACGCATCGCGATTTGGGCGGCCTCGCCGGTCCCCATGCCGGACTGCATCTGGTTCGTGATCAGAATATCCCGCAGGACGAGCTGCAGCGGATATAGATTTTTATTTTGCAAATAGATAAGCGCATTGAAATACGAGTTCCAGTGGCCGACCGCGATCCACAGCGCCAGCACGGCGACGACCGCCTTCGACAGCGGCAGGACGACCCCCACATAGTAACGGAGGTTGCCGCAGCCGTCAATTTGCGCCGCCTCCCACAAGTCCCCCGGGATGCTCGTCTGGAAGAACGTCCGCGCCACGATGATATCGAACACCCCGACGGCGAACGGCAGCACCATGACCAGGAACGTGTCGTACAGATGGAAGTCGCGGATCGTCAGGAACGTGGGGATCAGCCCCCCGTTGAAAAACATCGTGAAGATAAAGAACAGCGTCAGCACCTTCCGTCCAAACAAGTCCTTCCTCGACAGCGCATAGGCCGCGGATAGATTGACGGCCAGTCCGATCGCCGTGCCGACGACGGTGTATAGAATCGTATTCCGGTACCCGATCCAAATGTTGGCGTGCTTCAGCAGTTCCAGATACCCGTCGAACGTAAAGCCCTTCGGATACAGCCATACCTGTCCATTGCCGACCGCGGCCGGATCGCTGAAGGACGCAATGACGATAAAATAAATGGGATACAACACGACGATCAGCGTAACCGCCGCCCAAACGTAAAGCAACATCTCCGTGATCTTGTCGGACGAGCTGCCTTTCCTTGCCGGCCAGGCTTGCTTTGCCGTTGCTGCCATATTCCCTCCCTCCTCCATTTACCAAAGACTTTGCCCGCTGTATCGTCGCGACACCCAATTGACCAGAATGAGCAGGATGAAATTGATGATCGTATTGAACAGATTGATCGCCGAGGAGAAGCTGTACTGCGCGCTTAACAGCCCGATTTTGTACACGTAGGTCGAGATGACCTCGCTGCCGGATAGATTCAGGTTGTTCTGCATCAAATACGCCTTCTCGAAGCCGACGCCGAGCAGTCCGCCCACGCGCAGAATGAGCAGCGTAATCGCCGTCGGGATGAGCATCGGAATGTCGATGTAGCGGATTTTCTGCCATCGGCTCGCCCCGTCTACCGTGGCGGCCTCGTATAAGCTCGGATCCACCGCCGATAACGCCGCAATGTAGATGATGCTGTCCCAGCCGGTGTGCTGCCAGACATCCGACCACACGTATACGCTGCTGAACAAGCCCGCGGATCCCATGACATTCGGAGCTTCCGCGCCGAACAAGCCGTAGAGGTGCCCGATCAGCCCGTTGCCCGGGGAGAGCAGGATCATCATAAGTCCGACCATAACGACGGTCGAGATGAAGTGCGGCATGTACGTGACGGTCTGGAAGAGGCGCTTGAAGTAGTTCTGCCGCATCTGATTCACGAGCAGCGCGAACATGATCGGAATCGGGAATAGCACGAAGCTGTACAGACTGATGATCAGCGTATTCTTGATCGTGACCGAGAATTGATAGGAATGAAAATACTTCTCGAAGTACTTCAATCCCGCCCATGGACTCCCGGATATGCCGAGCGCGGGGCTGAAATCCTTGAAGGCGATCACGACGCCGTACATCGGCTTGTAAGTAAAACAAAGCAGCAGCACCACGGCCGGCAGCAGCAGCAGATACAAGCCCCAGTTCCGGCCGATCCGAGTCAGCGTGCGCTGCAGGCTCATATTCGGTTGGCTGGCTCTCAAAGCAATCCCCCTTCTCTATTGGCGCAGGCTCCGCCCGTTGATTACGCCCTTGCGGCGGGCGGAGCCTGTTGATAGTTCAAGTATAGAACGCCGCTTTCGCTGTTATTTGGACTTCATGCTCGCATTTTCCGGACCTTTGCGGCCGGCGCATCCAACAACAAGCCCGCAGCCGCTTCCGCGCCTGACGGAATTCGGACTTCTCCTGCCACTATCCGGACTTTTCCGGATGCGAGCGGCAATTCGCGATTTGTTTTTCGATAGGCCGGCTTTATAATAGTCCCTATCTAAATGAAACCGCTTTATTGGAAATAAGGAAGCACCGGAGAGGAGCGTTCGGCGGCATATGGCTACCCATGCGACAAACAAAGCAGGCAAAACCTACCCGATCCAGCACTACGTGAAGATCATGCTCTTCATTTCGTTCTCTGCCCTCATTCTGGATTTCGCGATCAGCTTCGCCACGATCACCATCGTCAAGCAGCAGTCCTCGCGTTATGTTCGGGACACCGCGGAGTTGTATATCAACCGGATTAACAAGGACTTCAATTATATGAATCACTTCATGGGCTGGACGCTCGCCAACGACGAGAACGTGGAGAAGATGTCGGCGCTTGCGGTAAGCGACTATGCGTTTATAAAGGCCAACCGGAATTTATACAAGCGGTTCGCCGAGCTTCAGAAGTTCTACGGGGAGGATTACAATTTCTTCCTCTACCTGAATCAACCGAATGCGCTGCTGAACAGCGCGCCCATGAACTTGTCCTATCCGCAATACCAGTCGCTCAAGCGGCAGATCGAATTGTATGTTCAGGATAAAAATCTCTACGAGAAGTTCTACTCCCGCTGGTCCACCCTCAATCTGAACGGCACGTATTACGTCCTGAATATCGTGCCTTATCATGATAGCTACATGATCTGTCTGATCGCGGCCGACGACCTGATCGAGCCGCTGCGGCAGATTAATCTAGGCGAGCACGGGCTGGCCTCGCTCGTCGGCGAGGATGGCGTCACCGTGACGAGTCCGAATCCAACTCGCGGGGACGAGGGGAGCTCCGATTCGAAGCTGTCCCTCCTGCTCGATCTCCTGCAGACCCGGACGACGGTCGACGCCCCGTTCACGAACGCCTCGTTCCACGTGAACCTGGTCATTCAATTCGGCGCTTTCGAGAAAATCATGATCGCCCAGCTGCTGGTCGTGCTGCTCGCCGTCATCATCGCCTGCAACCTTTGCTTTATCCTTCTGTACTTCAAGAAGAAGGTGCTGGCACCGATCAAGAACTTCTCCTACAACCTCACCTGCTGGACGGAAGAGGGAGAGCCGATCGATATGGAGCACAGCAAGATCATCGAGCTGGAGAAGGCCAATAAGCAGTTTCTTCATCTAGTTCGGCAGATCAAAGCGTACAAAATCGACATCTACGAGCGCGAGCTGGAGAAGCAGCGTATTGCGCTGAACTATATGAAGCTGCAGATCAAGCCGCATTTCTTCCTGAACTGCCTGACCAACATCTACAGCATGGCGCAAATGCAGATGCATGCGGAAATCGAGCAGATGGCGTTATCGACGTCCCGTTATTTCCGTTATATCTTCCAACATGAACAGGATTTCGTCCGGCTGGCCGACGAGCTCGAGCATGTCCGCATCTACCTCGATATCCAGAAGCACCGTTACCGGGATGCCTTCGTCTACCGGATCGAGCAGGACGACCTTGCAGCCGGCGCCAGAATTCCGCCGCTCGTGCTGCAGACGTTCATCGAGAATGCGATCAAGTACGCGGTATCAAGGGAGCAGGAGGTGCAAATCCGGGTACGGGTCGAACGCGGCCATGCGGAAGGCGAACCGTGCACGGTCATCCGGATTACGGATACGGGACCAGGCTTCTCGCCGGAGGTACTCGAGAGACTCAATGAAGGTCGGCCGCTCGATCAAACGCTGGGCACGCAGATCGGCATCATGAACACCGTCCACAGGCTGGAATACCTGTATCGCAAACAAGCATCCGTCCAATTCTGCAATATAGCGGGCGGCGGCGCGAGCGTCACCTTGACGATCCCCGATCCACCGCACGAAACCTACGAAAGGAGTGCCTAACCATGAATGTGCTTCTTGTCGACGACGACTACTTCGTGGTGACCGCGCTCGAGAAGAAAATCGACTGGCGGTCGCTGCAGATCGACGAGGTATACACCGCGAACAACGTCGCCCAAGCACGGGATATCATCAAACAGCATGCGGTGCACATTTTGATTTCGGATATCGAAATGCCACAGGGGAGCGGCTTGGAGCTGCTTGCGTGGATTCGGGAGGAGAAATACAGCGTGCAAACCATCTTCCTGACCAATTACGCCGATTTCAATTACGCCCAGAAGGCGATCGAGCTGCAAAGCTTCGAATATTTCCTCAAGCCGATCGAGTTCGACAAGCTGATGCTGATCATTCAGAAGGCCGTGGTCAAGGCGAGCGAGCAGCAGCATGCCGAGAAAGTGCTGCAGGAAGGTTACTTCTGGCAGCAGAATCAGGGCAAAATGGTGGAGCACTTCTGGCGCAAATTGGCCAACAGCAGTATCTCAGCCCCGGTGAAGCCGGCCGCGATCGCAAGTTCGGTTCAAGAACAGCACCTCGCCTATCGTATGACCGACACGTTCCAGCCGCTGCTGCTCACGCTGTTCCCTTACGACGGAAGCATGGGGAAGGAAGAGAAGGAGCTGTTCGATTTCGCGCTGCTCAACGTACTGGGCGAGCTGCTGCAGCATCCGTCCTTCTCTGTCGAAACGATGCTGGAGCACACGCCCCGCAACTGGATCGCCGTCTTGAAATGGACGCAGCCGCCGGATACTCTCTTGATCGAGGAGTTGTGCGCGTCCTTCATCCACAAGGCTAACCATTATCTGAAATGCGACGCCTGCTGCAGCATCGCGCCTGCCGGCGAGCTGAACGGAGTCGGCGGCGTGCTGCAGCAGCTGCTCGACATGAACGTTGCGGTCGCCAAATCCCGCAATCGAATCGTGCACGTCTCTTGCAGCGATCATGCGGACGACGCGGATTACGTTCCGCCGAATTTGACGCTATTGGATGAACTGCTGAACGAGAACCAACCTGAAGCCTTCCTGGACGAAACGAGCAGGTACATGAGCACGATGTGCCGCGATGCGACGCTGCGCACATCGGTCCTGAGCCGGTTCCGGCTGGATATCGTACAGCTCGTCTACGCCTTCCTGAAGAATAAGGGCATCGTCGCCCACCAATTGTATACCGAGAAGACGCATGATCTGCTCCACATGCAATCGCTTAACTCGCTGGAGGATATGGAGGAATACCTGCGCTATCTGGTGGACACCGCCATGCAGCATCGGAATCATGCCGCCGAGCCGACGTCCGTGGTCGAAGCCGTCAAGCAGTTCATCCAGGCTCACTATGGCCATGACCTCACCCGCAACGCGCTGGCCGAGACCGTGTACCTGCATCCGGATTATCTGGCGCGCCTGTTCAAGAAAGAGACCGGCGTGTCGCTCGGCAGCTACGTCATCCAGACACGCATATCGGCGGCCAAGCAATTGCTCGAGACGAGCAAGCACTCCGTCTACGCGATCGCAAGCAAAGTCGGGTATGACAACTATTCGTATTTCTCCAAGCTGTTCAAGCAGGAGGTCGGCTGTACGCCGAACGAGTATAAGAAGGTGAGGCAGTAACGAAGGCACCAACGAACACGCTGCCCTGACATCTCGCATGCATCGCATTCGTCCATTAGACGACAAGAGCGCATCCCCGCAATAATCCGCGGGAATGCGCTCTTCGCTATTCTATGATGTTACTCACCGACTCGCCCTCGACGAGCGAGACGTAAATACGCTCGTGCTCGACCGACTCGCCATTGATGAGCCGCAGCAGCTGCTCCGACGCCATCGCGCCCCAACGGTGCTTCGAATAATGGATCGTCGAGAGCTGCGGCTGGAGATAACGCGTCAGGTCGATGTTGTCGAACCCGACTACCGAGATTTGCTCCCCGATCCGGAAGCCCTGGGCGGTCGCATAATTATGCAGTCCGATCGCCATCTCGTCGTTCAGGCAGAAGACGCCGACCGGACCGTCGTACGCGTCGATAATGACGCGCGCCGCCGCTTCGCCGGAGCCTTTGTTGAAGTCGCCGTCCAGCACGACCGCCGTGACCTCCGGATGGCGGTCGAGCGTCTGCCGCACCGCGATCATCCGCTGGCGGGAGTCGAACGTGTCCTTCGGCCCTGTCACGATGTACAACTTCCGGTGCCCGTTCTGGATGAGGTAGTCCATCGCGAGGTTCGCGCCGGCCTTATTGTCGAGCAGCACCTCGTTGACGGCCGGGTGATTCAGCTCCCGGTCGAGGACGACGAGCTTATGCCCGCGGTCGGCGAAATCGAGCAATTCCTCATCGGAGAACGTCAGATCCAGAATAATCGCCCCGTCGATCATCCGCTCCGGCAGCAGCCGGTGCGACTGGAGACCGCTGCACACGATGAGGTCGTATCCTTTGCGGTTCAGCACTTCCTTCATCCCCTGCAGCAGATCGCCGTAGAAGGCGCCGGTGAAATCGGTCAGGAAAGCGCCGATAATGCGCGATTCCTGCTTCTTCAGCTGCCGGGCGGCGGCGTTCGGAATATAATTCAGCTCCTTGGCGATCGCCAGGATGCGCGAAGTCGTTTCGGGCGTAACTTTAGGACTGCCGTTCAGCGCGTACGAGACAGTCGAAATCGACACGCCCGCATGCTTGGCGATATCCTTGATGCTAACCACCGCGATCCCTCCTGTAGCTTGCTTGCTCCTCAACTATACCACAACTTTCCATTAATAATCTGTCATCAAACTGCCATCCTTACCTGACAATCGATCCTTAGGCTTGAATGAGCAATTCGTTGAGAAGTTCGCCTTCGCGTCGCCATAGCGGATCAAGCTGTTCAAGCGCAATGCATGCGCCAGTGTCGCGATAGGTTCCCGTCAACCGGCGCGCCTCGATTGCCGTGCCGTTGAAAGCGACGCCGGAAACGTAACTGCCGCTAAGCCGATACGTGATCCGTACGGGCCGTCCGCCGATCGCGAAGCGGACCGTCATACCATCCAGCTCGTTCGGGAGCACCGGGTCGAGCACGAGTTCGTCCGCCGTTAACCGGATGCCAAGGACGTTCGAGATCAGCTGATTCATATAGATGCCGGGACCGCTGGAGTAGATTCGCCAGCCCCCCTTCACCCCGACGCTGCCGCTGCGCAGCTCGTCGAAGCGCGCCGCCGCCTCGTACCGGTTCGCGAATCGGCCGTCCGAGCTGCTGAAATAGGCATTGCTCTGGCGGAGCTCCGCGTTCGGCACCGACTCTCGCAATCCCACCGGATTAATAACGTGGAGCGCGCGCCAAGCTTCGTCCGCCTTGCCCAGCTTGGCCATCGCTTCGATGAAGCGAATATGGGCGTGCACATATTGCAGCCCGATCTCGCGGCCGAAGTTGGCGGCCTGCTCCGCCCGTTTGAACCGCTTGCTTACGCCGCCGTCATAGGCCGCCGGCCGATCCATCAGCCTCACTCCATCCGGGAAATGCAACTCCCGCTTGATCAGCTCGTAATGCTGCTCGGCCTGCGCCGGTGTAAGCAGCTCCGCGATCATGCTCCGGGTCATGGGCAGCAGCCGGTAGCGGATGCCGGTCCCGGCATCGTCCGGGTGGAGCAGCTTCTGTGGCCGGTCCCGCTGCTCCATGTAGAGGAAGCCGGGAATGACCGCATCCGGCTCCATATAGGTGCCGAAGTCCCGGCGAATGCCGGCCGCAAGCGACTCCGCTTCTCGGCCGAACGCAGCGCGTTCGGGCGACTGTTCATCCGCCGCCAGCAGCCGGCCGAACACGCGCAGCGTCTGATACGTCAGCGCCACCGTCCAGCTGCTCGCCATATAGGCGCGAAGCGACGCGCTCGCAGGCTGCAGCGTATCGTCCCAATCGCCGTCCCCGTACGCCGACAGATGCGTATCGTGCAGGAAATGCGAGCGGATGTACGCCACCTGCTTCTTCACGTGGGCGAGCAGCGATTCGCGGCTCTCGGTAAATTCATGCGAAGCGCGGCTCGTGTAAGGCAGCGTCTCCTCCAGCATGGCCAGATCGCCGGTCGCGGCGATATAGTCGCCGAGCAGCTTGAGCGGCCAGACGATAATATCCCCGTGACTCTCCTCCTGCTGAATCCGGTGGTAGCGGTCGAACATGAACCATTGCGGCCATCCGCCGTCCTCCGCGTACTGATGCGAATAGACGATCCGGAGAATATCCCCGACGGCGTCGTAATGCTGCATCGCAAGGAAATATTCTGCCGGCCCCTGGCAGACGTCCCGCGTCCCCCAAGCCGCCCCGCCGTATTGCTCCAGCCCGTGCGGCACCGCAAAATGAACGCGCATATTGTGCGTGTACCACCATGCGAGAATGTTCAATCGTTCGATGACGCCTATGGCATGCTGACCCGGATGGGCCAGATGAAAGCCGTTCATGAGCTCGGCCATGCCAAGCCGGTATTGTTCGGCCGCCTGCTCCAAGGCAGGGATGGCTGCTGTCGCGCTCGCCAATCCTTCCAGCCGTCCTTCGATCCGCAGCTGCCATGTAGAAGACGCCTCCGTCTCCAGCACGAACAGCGGCGCGCTCCCCGGCGAGAGCGCCGGAACGAGCCGGCGCTCGTCGGCCGCCGTCGCCTCCGCCCCTTCGAGCGTCAGCCGGTAACCAAGCGCCGGGTAGACGTCCGCGGCCGGCGTTCCGGCGGCGGCCCGGAAGACGTACGACTCCCCTTGTCGTTCCGTCTTGTACGGAGTCTCATACTCTCGCTCGTACATCGTCATCTGGCTCGTCAGCACATACCGCCGCGGACGGTCCTGTTCTGAGCGAACGGCGAGCGCGGCAATCGGCGAATCGGCGGCCGTGTAGCTCGTCACTTCAACCACATCGTCGTCCAGCACGTACAGCCAGCGCGCATAGTTGAAGCCCATCTCGAAGAGCGACGGCATAGCCAGCAGCCGGAATCGACCGTCAACCTCCGCATACAGCCGCATGCCGGAGACATGGAGCACATTAAGCGCATTGCGCGCGTTGCCGATCAGCTTATTGAAGGACGTATTGCCGACGACGAGCTGCGAGTGGAAGATGCCGTACATATAAGCGGTGGAGGTCAGCATCTCCGCGCCTGCCCGGTCTGGCGCCCCGCTCATGAGAATATGGCCGTGCGGCCGCTCCGTCAGCAGCTCCTTCGCCTTGAGCACGACATGCTCGTACGTCGGCGTGAAGAAGCTGAGCAGCTCGCCATGGTCCCATTCTTCCTGGAGACGATGCGGATAACGGCGCTCGATCTCCTCCCGGGTTAGCGGCCGCGAACGCAGCGGCTCGCCGATGTCCGCCGCGCGGGCAGGCACCGGTTCGAACCGCTCGAAGACAGGCGGCGTAGACCGCACTTCCTCCCAAGCCGCGAGCAGCCGTTCCTCGAAGCCCGCCTCGCGCACCGCTTCGGGATGATCGGCTTCGAACAGACCGTAGAAGACGGCTCGGCCGCCTTCGGCCGCGTTCATCCGCCTAGATTGCAGCGCCGTATACGCGAATTCGTATTGATAGTTCTCGCTAGGCAGATCGCCGCGCGTAAGCGCCTCGGGCCGATGCGTATTCTTGAACGATAGGCCGAAAAACTGAAAACCGTCCGTCGCGTACGCCGTGGCGTAGCTTAGGCACCCCTGCTGCAAATACGGGAAGCGCCCGTCCTGCGGCTGATTTTGCCGGGTGCACACGATCCATCCCCGCTTCGCATCCTCATACGCGGAATGGTCCAGATATTGAGACAAATACGCTTCGTTGCTTCGCACGGCGCCGGGGGCGGCCAGGCCGATATCTTGGCCGTAGACGACGTCCGCCATCACGGATGCCCCGCTAGCAGCGGCAATCGACACATCCCAAAACCAGACGCCCTTATCGCTCAGCAGGAAGCTTACCGCGTAATCGATGCCGCCCGCGTTCCCCCGCCATTGCACGCCTCGCTTGCCGAGTGCGACCTCGCTGCGGGAACGTATTCCGATCAGCGGATATGCCGTGGATACGTTCCCGTCCTCGTCGTACACGCGCAAATATACATTGTTCATCGCCCCGTCGACAGGACTGGCCAGCACCTGATTCAGCATAATTCCGTCATGCGCCATCGCTTCGTGCAAATCCCCGGAGGGATGGAATGTAAACCGCAGACCGCCTGCTTCCACTGCCCAGACGGATGTTTCAATTGATGTCATGCGAACCGTCAAAACCGGTTCCTCCTCTCGATGAATCCCGTAATGTCGAGCTTTTCAACTAGGAATGCCTACGACCTGTCAACGCAATAGAAACGTTTCTACAACAGTTAAAAAGAGTATAAACATAGGTTTGGAATGAAGTCAAACGTTTCGTTCAATTCTTCATAGCCAAAAAGAAAGCGAATACAACCCGATTTAAAGCCATTAATGAAGGGAAATCCGCTCTCAAAAAACGCTTGTATGCGATTTCAAAATGATCTATAATCGAAATCGAAACGTTTCAACGATCAGTTATCCAGAACCATAAAGGGGAGGAATTACCGAAATGAGAAAAAGAAGCGTAAGCACCATCGCCGCGGTTGCAGTGCTTGGAGGGCTGCTGGCAGGCTGTTCCGGCGGGAACGATTCCGGCAATGGCGACATCACCCTGTCCGTTTGGGCGATGGGCGACAGCAGCAAGCCGATGGAGCAGATGGCCGCCGATTTTACGAAAGAGAACCCGAACATCAAGGTCAAGGTGCAGGCGATCCCTTGGGGCAGCGCCCATGATAAGCTTCTGACCGCCGTCGCCTCCAAGAAAGGGCCGGACGTACTGCAGATGGGCACGACCTGGATGCCGGAGTTCGCTTCCGCCGGCGCGATCGCCGATCTCACGAACGATATTCCGAACTACCCGGAGCTTGCGCCGGACAACTTCTTCAAGGGAACCATCACCTCCACGCAGTTCGACGGCAAGACGGTCGGCGTGCCTTGGCTTGCCGAGACGCGCATCCTCTTCTACCGCACGGACGTGCTGAAGTCCGTCGGCTACGACAAGGCGCCGGCGACGTGGGATGAGCTGCTCGACGCGTCCGCGAAGCTAACCGCGCGCGGCAAGGACCAGTATGGCATCGGACTCGATCCGAAGGAGCCGACGCTCAGCTTCATGTTCGCCCGCCAGAACGGCGCCAAGCTGATCGATGGCGGCAAGGCGCAGTTCGAAGAGCCGGCATTCGCCGAAGCGGTCTCCTATTTGGATACCTACTTCAAGAAGGGCTACGCGCCGGTCGATCTCGGCTTGGACACGTCGCAGAGCTTCGGAGGCGACGGCATGGTGCCGATGTTCATCAGCGGACCGTGGATGATCAAGACGATTAAGGACCAAATTCCGGATATCGACGGCAAATGGGCGACGGCGGTGCTGCCATCCAAGCAAAACAACATGAGCTCGCTCGGCGGCTCCAACCTGACCGTCTTCAACTACACGGAGCAGAAGGACGCGGCGCTGAAGTTCATATCCTTCCTCAGCAAGCCCGAGAAGCAGCTGGAGTGGATGAAGCTCACCGGCGAGCTGCCGGCGACGATGAAGGCGTGGGAAGATCCGCAGCTGAGCGATGACGCGAACATGGCCGTCGTCGGGGAGCAGCTCAAGAACGCCGAGCCGATGCCGCTCGTCAAGGCTTGGGACAACATCTCGCAGAACTTCCTGAAGACGTTCGAGCAAATTTATCGCGCCGACGCCGATCTGAACGAACAGTTGAAGGCGTTCAACGCGCAGTCGCAGCAGCTGCTGGACAAATAGCCGCAACGCGGGCATCCGAACGGGCGCCGGCTTTCGCCATCGCGCGAAAGCCGGCGCTGCCCGCACCACTGGCGAATGACTTGATAAGGAAGTGATGCCATGAAAGGAACATCCAAGTACGCCCCTTACGTCTTCATCGGTCCCACCCTGATTTTGTTGACCGTGTTCTCCCTGCTGCCGATCCTGGTCGCCGTCTACATTAGCTTGACCGACATGGATTTGGCCGGACTGGCCGATTATTCGAATATATCGTTCGTCGGATTCCGGAATTACGTCGACATTCTGTCCGATCCGGTTTTCCTCGTCTCCCTGCGCAATACGTTATTCTACGTGATCATCGGCGTGCCGCTGGTCATCGTCTGCTCGCTCGCCGTCGCGCTGATGATCAACTTCGGCCGCAATCGTGTGTTCAAAATTTTCCGCGTCGTCTACTATCTGCCCTCGGTGACCAACGTCGTCGCCGTCGCCGTCGTGTGGAGCTATCTCTACAATCCGGGCATCGGGCTGTTCAACTATATGCTGACGTCGCTCGGGTTCGACCGCGTTCCGTGGCTGACCGAGCCGACGATCGCCAAGCTCTCCCTCATTCTGCTCGCCCTATGGAGAGGGATCGGCCTGAACATGATCATCTTCATCGCGGCGCTGCAGGGCATCAGCCGCTCGTACTATGAAGCCGCGCAGCTGGACGGGGCCAGCAACTGGCAGCAGCTGACGCGCATCACGATTCCGATGCTCCGGTACGCGATCGTCTTCGTCTCGATCACGACGATGATCGGCTGGCTGCAGTTCTTCGAGGAACCGTTCGTCATGACCCAAGGCGGACCGCTGAACGGAACCGTCTCGGCTTCGCTATTCATCTACCAGAACGGCTTCCAATACAGCCATTTCGGCTATGCGGCCGCCGGCTCGTTCATTCTCTTCTTCATTATTATCGCGATCACGCTGCTCCAGCTGAGACTTCAGCGGAAGCAAGCCGAAGAATAGGAGGCGTTACGAAGTGACTCATTCCAAGCAGACTGCCGCGCGTACCGCTTCGTCCAGCGACCGGCTTCAACAGTGGCTGGTCGGATTGACGCTCACCGTCTTCGGCGTGGCGATGATCGTGCCGTTCGTCTGGATGATGCTGTCCTCCTTCAAGACCGAGGGCGAAATCAAGCAGATCCCGCCAACCCTCTGGCCGGAGACGTTCACCTTCGACAACTTTCACCGGTTGTTCACGGAGATGGACTTCAGCACCTATTTGATCAACACGCTGCTCATCACGCTGTTCAGCTTCGTCGGCCTGCTGCTCAACGCCATGGCCGGCTTCGGCTTCGCCAAATACCGGTTCAAGGGCCGCGACAAGCTGTTCCTGCTCGTGCTGGCCACGATGATGATCCCCGGTCAGGTGACGATGATTCCCGTCTACCTGATCTTGAACAGCGTCAGCCTTACCAATACGATGATCGGCATCGTGCTGCCGGGCTTCATCAGCGCGTTCGGCATCTTCCTGTTCCGCCAGTTCATGTCCGCGCTGCCGGACGAGATCATGGAGGCGACGCGGCTGGACGGCGCGAGCGAATACAAGCTGTTCCTGCAAATCATCCTCCCGATGTCCAAGCCGATCCTCGCCGTTCAAGCGATTCTGACGTTCATTGGCGGCTGGAACAGCTTCCTGTGGCCGCTCATCATCGCCAACGACGAGAAGCTGTACACGCTCTCGGTCGGCTTGCAGCTGTTGAAAGGCCAGCATGGCACCAACTATGCGCTCCAGATGGCCGGCGCGGCGTTCATGGTCGTGCCGATCATGATTCTCTTCGTCTTCGCGCAGAAGCATATCATCGAGAACTACAACATTTCCGGCATCAAATAAAAGCATGTCGCCGCCGAAAAGCAGCCATCCGGGCTGTTTTTTCGCTTTTTCTTAACATTCGGCCGCATTTCTCGCTAGAATGATTCGATTTTTGACAAATAAATGAGTATAATAAACTGGGATAGGACAAGAATTCGTCTTTAAGTATCTTGAGGGAGGACTAGAAAATGGCATTGGTTTCGATGAAAGACATGCTGAACAAAGGTTTGAAGGAAGGTTATGCGGTTGGCCAGTTCAACATCAATAACCTGGAATGGACGCAAGCGATCCTCGCGGCGGCCGAAGAAGAGAAGTCCCCGGTTATCCTGGGCGTCTCCGAAGGCGCTGCTCGCTATATGGGCGGCTTTACGGTTGTAACCGCAATCGTTAAATCCCTGGTCGAAGAAATGAAAATCACGGTACCGGTTGCGATCCACCTGGACCACGGTTCCAGCTTCGAGAAATGTAAAGCGGCGATCGACGCGGGCTTCACGTCCGTCATGATCGATGCTTCGCACGGTCCTTTCGAAGACAACGTCCGCATCACGAAGCAAGTCGTTGAATACGCGCACGAGCGCGGCGTTTCCGTTGAAGCCGAGCTGGGTACGGTTGGCGGCCAAGAAGACGACGTAGTCGCTGACGGCGTTATCTACGCAGATCCGAAAGAGTGCAAAGAGCTCGTCGAGCGCACGGGCATCGACTGCCTCGCGCCAGCGCTTGGCTCCGTTCACGGCCCTTACAAAGGCGAGCCGAAACTGGGCTTCAAAGAGATGGAAGAGATCTGTCAAACGATCAACCTGCCGCTCGTTCTTCACGGCGGAACAGGCATCCCGACGGAGCACATCAAACGCGCCGTATCCCTGGGTACAGCGAAAATCAACGTGAACACCGAGAACCAAATGTCCTTCACGAAAGTCGCGCGCGAAATCCTGACGAAAGACCTGGAAGTTTACGATCCGCGTAAATTCCTGGCACCAGGCCGCGATGCGATCAAAGCAACGGTTATCGGCAAAATGCGCGAGTTCGGTTCGTCCGGCAAAGCGTAAAACACATAGAAGACCCGAAGACCGGACACGCGTTGTCCGGTCTTTTTTATGTGAACGCAAGCCCACTAATTTCCTCATGAAATACGCCGTAATTGTCCGGGTGTCGTCCTTCTTGAGCGTTATGCTATAGTTTCACTTGACAACGCTTACATACCAGATGACGACATTATTTCAAGGAGGTTTATCGAAACATGACTTTGCTTCGCAGACCTAGACACATGCTCGTCCTCACCCTTCTTCTTCTTGTCGCCATGCTCACCCCGGCCGTCGCGTCCGCCTCGGACGGCGCCGAGCGGGAGAAAGAGAAAGAGCGCGCCACCAGCATTCAGTCCTACGTGAAGAAAATGCAGCCGGGCTGGAATCTCGGCAATACGTTCGACGCCACCGGCGCGGACGAGACGTCCTGGGGCAACCCGCGCGTAACCAAAGCGCAGATCAAAGCCATTGCCAAACAAGGCTTCAACAGCATCCGCATTCCGGTCACCTGGCAGCAGCACATGGGCGGCGCGCCGGATTATAAGATCGATCCCGCCTTCTTGGACCGCGTCGCCGAAGTCGTCGACTGGTCGCTCGACGAAGGGCTGTACGTCATGATCAACCTGCACCACGATTCCTGGCTGTGGGTGACGAATATGGGGACCGAGCATGACGCGGTGCTCGCCCGCTATAATGCGGCGTGGACCCAAATCGCCGACCGGTTCAAAAACTACTCGACCAAGCTGTCATTCGAGAGCATCAACGAGCCGCGCTTCAGCAGCGGCTGGGGCGAAGATGCCGACGCATTCTTCGCGCATCTCGCCGAGCTGAACACGTCCTTCCACAGCATCGTCCGCGCGTCCGGCGGTAAGAACGACGTCCGTCCGCTCGTGCTGCCGACGCTCGAGACGAACGCGAGCCAAGACCGGCTTGACCAGCTGTACGGCACGATCCAAAGCTTGAACGACCCGAATCTGATCGCGACCGTCCACTATTACGGCTTCTGGCCATTCAGCGTGAATATCGCCGGCTTTACCCGCTTCGAGGAGCAGACGCAGAAGGATATCACCGACACGTTCGACCGCGTCTACAACACGCTCGTGGCAAAAGGCGTTCCGGTCATCCTCGGCGAGTTCGGCCTGCTCGGCTTCGATAAGAACACCGGCACGATCGAACAAGGCGAGAAGCTGAAATTTTTCGAATTCCTGATCGACTACCTGAACCAGAAGAACATTACCCACATGCTGTGGGATAACGGCCAGCACTTCGACCGGTTGAACTATACGTGGAAAGATCCGCAGCTATTCGATCTGATGCAAGCAAGCTGGAAAGGCCGTTCCGCGACCGCCGCGAGCGATCTGATCTACCTGAAGCAAGGCGCGGACATCCAAGACGCGGCCGTGACGCTGAACTTGAACGGCAACAAGCTGTCCGCGATCCGCGCGGGCAAGGATAAGCTGAAGAAAGGCAAAGACTACGAGCTGTCCGGCGATACGCTGACGTTCAAGGCCGCCCTCCTGAAGAAGCTGACCGCCTCCGGCCAACTGGGCGAGAACGCCGAGCTCGTCGCCGAATTCAACAAAGGCGCGGATTGGACGTTCGACGTGATCACCTACAAGACGCCGACGCTCGCAAACGCCGAAGGCACGACCGAGAGCTTCGCGATCCCGACGGCATTTAACGGCGACAGGCTTGCCACGATGGAAGCCGTCTACGCAGCCGGCGGCAATGCCGGGCCGCAGAATTGGACCCCTTTCAAAGAATTCGGCTACGCGTTCTCGCCGGACTACGCAGCTGGCACTGTAGTCCTGCCCGCGAATTTCTTCAACGAAGTGAATGACGGAGTCGTGAACTTGAAGCTCCACTTCTGGAGCGGCGAGATCGTGAGCTATACGATTACGAAGCAGGGCGCGACCGTGACGGGAACCGCATCTTAGTCCACGCCCAACGCGCAATGCACGAATAAGGAAAGCCAGCCGACCTTGGGTAGCGCCCCTCGGGAGACTGGCTTTCTCTCGTTATGCTTAATCCAGCAAATCCTTCCAATCGGCTTCGATATTTCGCGTCCCCTCTTCGACCGATACCTTCCCTAACAGAATCGCGCTCAGATTGTGCGTGAAATCTCTGAACAGCGCGGAGCCTTCGGGAAGCGCCGGCCTGGCTTTTGCCGTATCCAGCTGCTTTTTGAAGCCCTGCACGATTTTGTCCTGCGCCAGACGCTTGTCCGCATACGCGGCGGTTTGGGTCGGCAGCGTCTTGAAGGCCAGACTTTGACGCACCTGCGTCTCGCTGTCCGTCAGATATGCGATCAGCTCCAGGCTTTCATTGGGATGCGCGCTGTATTTATTAATGACCAGACTGTGACCGCCGATCGGCGAACCTTGCCCTTTGGGTCCCTTCGGCATCGGGGCGATGCCGAGGTAGTCGTTGTTTCGAAATTGGCCGCCCGTCGACCGGATATCGCCGATCGCCCATGGACCGTTCATGATCATGGCGGATCGGCCATCTGCAAAGTCGCCGACCATCCGGTTATACCAATCCGTGAAATCGGCGTAGGGCTGGGTTACCCCCTCCTCGCGCAGACGAACCATGAAGGCCAGCGCACGCCGCGAGTCCTCGGACGCGATCTCGATCTTGCCCTCTTCCGTGATCATGCCGCCCCCGAAAGCCCAGAGGTAAGGAAGCGCATAGTACGAATCCTCGGTGACGAACATTCCGTATCGGCTGCTCCCGGTCAACTTCTTCGCCATCGCCAGCAGCTCGTCCATCGTGGCCGGCGGCGCCTGGAAGCCCGCTTCGCTCAGCATCCGCTTATTGTACAGCAAGGCGGGCACCTCCAAGACCGAGGGCAATCCGTATAACCGGTTCCGGTACCGAAGGGGTTCCATCGCGGAAGGGACGTAGCCGCCGAAGCGGGACGCGGGCGAGAGCTCATCGAGCGGATACAAAATTTCAAGCTCCGCATACTCGGGAATCCACGTGTTGTCCGCGCGAAAGACGTCTACGCTTTGATCGCCCAGCACCGCCGTCTTGAATTCGTTCGTGGCGAACGGGAATTCGTGCTGCTCGATCCGAACCTGGATCCCGGGATGGTCCTCCATGAACGCGTCGATGCGATTGCGGAAGAAGGTCGTCTCCGCCGGCGATGTAGTCGTCCAGAACGTTAATTGGACGGGTTCGCCCGACTCGCCCGCGCCTGAGCATGAAGCCAGCGGCAGCAGCGACAGCAGCCAAGCTGACAGAATAGCGTTGCGTTTAATCCTGATGGGGCTCCACTCCTTTGCCGGCAATCGCAGGATCGTAGAAGCAGATCCGGTTTCTGCCGCTTTCTTTGGCCGCATACAGCGCTTGATCGGCTTCGAGCAGCAGCCTTCGCGGATGGTCCAGTTCCCGTGCGGACGCGGACGCAATGCCGATGCTCACCGTTACATACTCGCTCACCTCGGAGCGGATATGCGGTATAGCGCGTTCCGCCAGCGCCGATTGAAACCGCGTCGCCATGCCGCTCGCATCCGACCTGTCTTGATTCGGGAGCAGCACCACGAACTCCTCCCCTCCATACCGGGCGGCCAAGTCCGCGGGTCCGACCTGCTCCTGCAAGATTGCCGCGACCAGCTTCAAACATTCGTCGCCGGCCTGATGGCCGTAGTGGTCGTTATAGCGTTTGAAATAATCGATATCGAACAAGATCAGCGAGATCGGCTTCGCCTCCTTCACGAGCCGCCGCCATTCCCGCTCCAGCGTATCGTCATAGCATCTGCGGTTCGCAATGCCGGTCAGCGCGTCCCTTCTGGAGATCTGCATCAAGAACGCGTTCGAGTCGATCACGGTGCGAAGCGAATGCGTCATCCGATTGAACGCCTCCGCCAGTTCGAACAGCTCATCGCGTCCTTTGAAGTGCAAATCGGCCACCTGCAGATCACCCTCCGCCACCTTCTGCGCAGATGATTTGAGCAGTCGGATGCGCCGAAGGAGGTGGTTCGATAGCGTGATGGCAATCAGCAGCGACAGCGCGATGCCGGAGCCGGCCATCGTATAGTTGACCCGAACAATCAGATTGCCGATGCCGCGGATCTCGTTGTTATTCCGATCCACCCGCGCCTGCTCGTTCTTGAAGAAGGCGTGAAGCGCGAACGCGATCGGGTCGAAGCTGTCTTTGGCATACGCTTCCCGCGCCTTCTCGGCTTCCCCCTGCTGCTTGAGCGCCATCGTCCTGCGTTTGTGCGTCAGATAGTCCGCCCATTTTTGCTTGAAGCGATCGATCTGGGCAAGGGCTTGCGCATCGCTTGTCATCTCCACCAAGCGCCTCATCTCCGCGTTCACGTACCGCACGTTCGAATTGAATCGCGATTCGTAGTCCGCCTCGACGTAGAGCGGCGCAAGCAGATAATGCGCGCCGTTGTCGTTGGCGGTGCGGGCGAACAAATTCAATCGCTGCAGCACCTCCATCCGTTTGCCCGAGACGCTGCTTTCGTTCGTCAGCTCCACCATCCGTTCGGATAGAAACGCCGACACGACAACCGTTATGACGAAGAGCGCGATAATGGCGCTATAGCTCAAAAACATTTTTTTGCGAAGCGTGAGTATCAACCTGCCAACCTCCGGTCGTCGATCGCACCTGTTCATCTGTAACTTTATTAGTGTGTATTCAAGTCCCTTCGCTCATTCCCAAAAGGTGGATTTTTATCGGGAGCCGGAACGCCAAGAGCCGCTTCCCGGGATGGAAAGCGGCTTGGCGCGTATGCTGGCTTTATTTGACCGATCCGATCATCCCCGCCACGAAATGCTTCTGCATCAGGAAGAACACGAGCGCCGTCGGCAAAGTCGCGATGACGATCGCGGTCATGATGACGCCGTAGTCCGGGGAGTAACCCGAGCCGAGATTGGAGATCAGGAGCGGAATCGTCTTGTTCTCCTCCGACTGCAGCACGATGAGCGGCCACAGATAGTTGTTCCAGCTCGACATGAACGTAATGATCGCCGCGGCCGCGTAGGTCGTCTTCATCGTCGGCACGTAGATGCGAAAGAAGACGCCCAGCTCGCTGAGTCCATCCATGCGCCCCGCTTCCAGCATATCCTTCGGGAACATCTTCGTGCTCTGACGAAAGAAGAAAATGAGGAACGCGGTCGTCATCGTCGGCAGCACGACGGATGCGGCCGTGTCGATCCCGATGCCCGGCGCATGCTGCGATAGCGTCGCGAACATCCGATACAGCGGCACCATGAGCGCGGCGAACGGGATCATCATCGACAGCAGCAAAATGTTAAAGACGATATCCTTCGCGCGGCTCCGATAAATCTCGAAGCCGTACCCGGCCAGCGAACCGATCAAGAGCGCCAGCGCCGTCGTCGTGATCGAGATCTTCGCCGAATTCAGCAGGGCGGGCACCAGATCGACCGTATCGAGCAGCCGCTTCACGTTGCCGGCCAGCTCCCCGCCGGGCAGCAGCCTGCCCTTCGTCACGTCGACCGACTTGTTCGTCGTGCTGACGAGCATCCACAGGAAGGGGAAAATCGAGACCACGGCGGCGATGATCAAGAACGCGTAGGCGAAAGCCCGTTTCAGCTTAGGCATGCTTATCACCTGCCGCTTTGAATTGGAGGAACGAGAAGACGACGATCAGCGCCACGATCGAATACGAGACGGTTGCCGCGTAGCCGAAGTCCGGCGTGTATTTGAACGAAAGGTTGTAAATGTACTGGGAGATCGTCGTCGTCGCGCTCCCGGGTCCGCCCTTCGTAATGTTCATGACCTCGTCGAACAGCTGCAGCGTGCCGATCGTCGACGTGATGGAGGTGAACAGAATGATCGGCTTGAGCATCGGGATCGTAATGCGGAAGAACTGGGCCATGGACGAAGCGCCGTCGATGCGGGCCGCCTCGTAGATCGCATGGTCGATATTTTGCAGCGCGGATAAGTAGAAAATCATGTTGTAGCCCGTCCAACGCCACGTAATCGCGACGATGATCGTGATTTTCGCCCAGAAGGGGTCGGTGATCCAGCCGATCGGCTCCGAGATGAGCGCAAGCTTCATCAGCATGACGTTGACGAGGCCGTCCTGGCCGAACAAATATTTGAACACGACGGAGTAAGCGACGAGCGACGTGACGCAGGGCAGGAAGATCGCCGTCCGGAAGAACCCTTTGAATTTCAGCTGCCTGTCGTTCAGCAGGACGGAGATGATCAGCGCGAGCATGATCATGACCGGAACCTGGACGATGAGATAGACGAACGTATTCTTGACCGCGGTGATGAAGGTCGAATCCTCGAACAATCGCTTGTAGTTCGCAAGTCCGGCGAAGCTCAGGTTCGTTCCCTTCCCGCTCTGGAGCGATAGCAGGAAAGCCTGGATCATCGGATAAAAGTAGAAGGCGGCGATCAGCACGACGGGCACGATAACGAACGCCCAGCCGACCGCGCTCGCCTTTCGCTGCATGCTCATGGCGGGTCTGGCAGCTCTCATTGGATCCTCTCCTCTTTCGGCCGGCGACGGCGAGCCTTGCCGGGACGTTAGCCCCGGGCGCGGCTCGCCCATGCCGGTCGTGCTAGCGGGGATGGCCGGCGCGTCTTATTGCAACTGCGCCTCCGCCTGCTGCTGCGCGTCCTTTAGCACGTCGTCGATCGCCTTGCCGCTCAAGAAATTTTGCATTTCGACGACGAGAATGTCTTCGATCGCATACGTGCTGGAGCCGTAGTTGACGCGCGGGATCGAATCGGTCCATTTCGCGAAGTCCGCGATCGTCTTCTGATCGGCGTAATAGGGATCGGCCGCCTCGTACGCCGCGCCGCTCGATGCCGGCGAATACGTGCCGATCGCGCCGATGTCGGTGACGAGCTGCTGATAGAAGTCGATGTTGGAACCGAACGTCTTGGCGAGGAAGTCGGCCGCCGTCTCCTTGCCGTCCACGTTGAGCACGTACCAGGAGCTGCCGCCGAGGTTGGACGCATTCACCGTATTCGGCTGGCCGGCTAGTCTCGGAATCGGCACGACCGCCCATTTGCCGGACTGCGACGCTTCGGCCTTGATCGAGGCGTTGATCCAGTTGCCGGTCGGCACGGACGCCACTTCGCCGCTGTTGAAATTCGCCAGGAACTGGCTCCAGTCGGAATGCGGCTTCACGATGTCGGCTTCCATGATTCGCTTGTAGACGTCGAACGCTTCCTTCAACGCCTCGTTGCCTACTAGATAAGGCACCTTCCCGTCTTTGTCCATATACCAGGAGCCCGCCGTCTGAATCATGATGCGGATAATGCCGAGGTCGTTCGGGTCCAGGCTGATCATCGGCTTGCCGGTTGCTTCCTTTACCTTCTTGCCGATCTCGATGAAATCGTCCCACGTCAGATTTTGCAGGTCGGCGACTTTGTACCCCGCTTGCTCGAGGTAGTCGGTTCGCACGAACAGCCCCGTGACGCCGGAATCGAACGGAAGACCGTAGTTTTTGCCGTCCAGGCTCGTCGGCCCGATCTTGTACTGCGCGAAATCGTCGGCCTTGAACGTACCGGTCAGCTCGTGGAACATGTCCGGGAACGCCTGCAGGAAGCTCTGCGACCGGTAATCCTCGATAAGCACGATGTTCGGCAGCCCCTTGGTCGTGCCCGAGCCGAGGCTGGTGTTCAGCTTCTGCACGATATCATCCTGCGCGTTCTCGACGATGTTCAGCTTAAAATCCGGATGGTCCTTCTTGTATAGATCGGCCGCGATGTTGAGCGCCTTGATGTTGAAGTTCTTGTCCCATGCCCAGACGGTCACCTCCGAGCCGCCCGCAGCCGCGTTCCCTCCGCCGGCCGCTTCCTCGTTCGCGCCTCCCGCGCCGTTGTTCGAATTCGATGCGCATGCGCTGAGCAGCAGCATCCCGGATAACAGCACCGTCGCCAACTTCTTCTTCATCCTTCTTCCCCCTGTCGAAAGCATAATGAAAGCGGTTACTTAATGACAACGTCATCGTACCATTCCGCTTTCGGCGACCGTTAGGAATATCTTTGAACGGAATTGGACTTTTATCGCTTCCTCGTCTGTCGCTTTTCTAATGCCGCCCTCTTATTAGGAAGATTGTTGGAAACTGGCATTATCTTCAGGTCCGCTACGGAAAGGAAGCCGAATGCGCACCTGGGTGCCCTGCCCCGGCTCGCTGGCAATGGTGATGCCGTATGGCTCGCCGTACAGCAGCTTCAGCCGGTCGTTCACGTTGTTCACGCCGATGCCGGTAAACAGCTGCCTGCTGCTGGACGGCTTCGGAAGCAGGCTTCCGTCCATGCGGTCCATACCGTCGCCATTGTCGGCGATTTCGCAGACGAGGTCGCCGCCTTCCCGGGCGATAAGCACATAGATGTACCCCTCCTGCTTCGCGTTGAACGCATGGAAGAACGAGTTCTCGATGAACGGCTGAATGATCAGCTTGGGCACGTGAGCCTCCATGCAATCCGGCGCGACGAAATAGTTCACCTTGATCCGCTCGCCGTACCGGACCTGATTGATGAAGACGTAGCTCTTCAAATTGTCCAGCTCCTGCTCGATGCTCACCGTCTCGCTGACGTTGCCGATCGCGTTCTGCAGCAGCGAGATGAGCGCGTTGATCGTCTCCGCCGCCTTCTCCCGGCTGCCCTGCTGCACCATGATTTTGATCGAGGCGAGGGTATTGTACAGGAAATGCGGGTTAATCTGGCGCTGCAGCGCCGCAAGCTCCGCATTGCGCTGCTTCTTCTGCGTCTTCATCAGCTCTTCGACGTAGACATGCAGCTCGTCGAGCATGAAATTGAACGCATGCGCCAGCTGCCGCGTCTCGAAGCTGCCGCTCACCGCGACGTAGTGATGGAAGTCGTACTTGGAGATGTTCGAGATTTGTTTGACGAGCCGCGTCAGCGACCGGGTCAGCCGGCGGAAAATAAGAAACACGATGATGAGCGCGACGCCGACGATCGCGATACAGATGAGGACGATCGACTTCGTATCGATCAGCTGCCCGAGCGCCCACTGCTTATCGATCAGATTGACGACATGCATATCGTAGAAGGACAGATAATCGGCCAGCATGATATTGTCCTTGTCCATAAACCGCGCATCCTTGTAATCGATGTTCCGCTCTTCGATGTCCAGCGCATGGCCGAGCAGTTCCGGCGCCTGCTGTCCGATCAGCTCCTCGCGGTCGCTTGAGACGATGACGCCGTCTTTGCTCAGCACGACCACATGGTTGCCCTCGCTCGTATAGCTTTCATAATAGCGCTTGAACCGGCTCTCCTTCATAACAAGGTACATGACGCCGTATAGCTTCCCGCTCGAGCGCTCCGTCAGCGCCTTCGTCGCGGCGATGACCGGCTCCCGCTCGCCGTTCTCGTTCTCCAGCCCGTCGCTGTATTGATAGAGCAGCCTCCTCGGCTGCGCTTTGGCGGCGGCCGTCATCGGCTCGCGCTTCAGCGCCTCGTCGGCGATCGGCCAGTTCTCCCGCTTCGTCGCATAGACGCGGCCGTTGGCGCCGATGATGCTGATGTCGATCTCGAACGCGTCCACGTTATAGGCGATCTGATTCATCTGCTTGTTCATGTTGTAGTAGGTTTTGGACATCGCCAGCGAACTGCCGCCCCCTTCGGTCAGAAACTGCTTCACCGTGCCGCTCTGCTGAATGTTGTTGACGGCCGTGACGACAGCGGTGTTCAGCGATTCGAAGCCGGATTTGATCTGGCCGATGACTTTCGCGTTCGTAATGCTGAATGTATTGATGAACAGCCGCTCGGAAATCCGGATCGTCGTCCACGAGACCGACACGGACACCGCAATGATGCTGACGACGAGGATGATGAACATTTTCAGGAAGAGGCCGTGGTATTTGAGCCGCGCAAGGTATCGTTTCATCCGCACCGCTCCCCTAAGACAGAAGCTCGCGTCTATAGCTGCTCGGCGACCGTCCCGTCAGTTTCTTGAATACTTTGCAGAAATAACTGTGGTCCGAATAGCCGACAAGACCGCTGATCTCGTTGATCGCAAGCTCCCCTTCGCGCAGCAGAGCCGCCGCTTTGCCGATGCGGATTTTGTTCAGGTGCCCGGCGAACCCGTCGGGATTATGGGCGCTGAAATAGCTCGACAAATACGACGCGTTGAAGTGAAAATGCTTCGCCATCTCCTTTAGCGTCAACGGCTCGGCGTAATGCGCTTCCATGTAATCGAGCAGCCGCTTCATGTTCGCGCCGCCCGTTCCGCCATCGGACGCCGCCGAGCCGGCATCCGCGCAGCGGATGGCCTCCTCTACGAACGCGAACAACCGGTCCGCCGCATCGCTCGCGCGGCGTGCTTCGTTGATCGCGTTGAACGACGCGAACTTGATGCGCTCGAGCGGCTTCACGTCGTAGCCCGCGTTGCCGAGCAGCACGATAATGTTGAAGATGATGTTGCTGAGGAACGACTTGTACTCGAACGCGTCCATCGTATAGGAGACGCTGATCGCATCGACATGTTTGCGCAGCTGGCCGAACGCGGCCTCGAATTGCCGGCGGGCCAAGTCCGCGGCGAACCGGTCCAAAGGGAACGAAGGGGCAGTCGCCATGGAAGCAGGAAGTTTGCCCGATTCGAGCAGGCGCAGCTCCGGGAAATAAAACCCGGCCTCCAGCAAGCGGCGCAGCTCGCCGCGGTATGCTTCGCCCAGGACCCGAAAATCATGGAATGGCTCCGTGAGCGCGACGAAGACTAGCGGCACGGCGGCCCGTATGGCGGCCGCGACCGAATCCGCCAAGGCCGCCGCCTCTCGCCCCGCCTGCGCGGCATCGTAGTTCAGCACGACGAGCGCGACGTTCGGTCCTGCTTGAACCGCGCACATCCGGATATTGGCCAATTCGAATGCCGAAGCTTCGGACGTGCGCGCGGCCGCCTCCGCGAACGCCTTCAGCGCCGCCTCGCTCCCGCTCTGCTGTCCGTGCGCCGGCCACTCCGCGCCGAGCAGGCGGAAGGCGCCGTGCGGGAACGCCAGGCGGATAACGTCTTGCTCCAATTCCGTCTCATACCCGGCGACCATGCGCTCGATCTCCCGCCGAATATCCGGACTGTCTTCCCGCTGCTCGGCGTCGGTCGAAGCAAGCGATCCGATTCGGCCCGCGGTCTTGCGCAGCACGCCCAGCAGCTCCTCCGTCGCAAGCTTCGGCTTGAGAATATAGTCGGCCACGCCGCTCTGGAACGTTGCCCGCACGTAATCGAAATCGCCGAAGCTGCTCAGCACGACAACCTCGATGCCGGGATACGACGCTTTGACCGCCTTCGTCAGCTCGTTGCCGTCCATGACCGGCATGACGATGTCGGTCAGCACGATATGCGGCCGCACCTGCTCGATCAGCTCCAGCGCTTCCTTGCCGTTGCCCGCCTCGCCCGCGATGCAGAAGCCCTCCTGCTCCCAATTCATATAATGCTTAATGCCTTGCCGGATCAAGATCTCGTCGTCCACGATCAATACTTTGCACAGCTCTCTCGCCGCCATCGCTATCTCCTCCGTATCGGAACCTGCCTCGTTTATCGTTTAAGGGTTGTAACCGCATACATACTGTACTACAGGCCGGCCCGGATTGGATAGCTTGGCCCATTGTTCGAGATGGCAAAAAGGGCGCTCTTAGGCGCCCAGGAAATCCGAAACCTCAATTCCTCCGAGGCGCTTCGAATCATGACTTTACCGTCATTTCAGACGCTTCAAGCGTCCTAATCCGTCAAATTCATAGGTAACCCAAGTATCGATCGCGGTTGTCTGGATCGTACGGTCGTTCGCTTCGAACAGCACGCCGTGATAGGGTGACGCGCCGAACGTCTCGTTCACGAACGCTTCGCTAAGTTTGCCCTTCTCCTCCCGGATGACGCGCATTTCCGGGACCGGCGAGCCGTAGCCGGTCACGATCTCGCTGCGGCCGTCTCCGTCGAGGTCCACTTCGAAGGCTGCGTAATCGACGGCCAGCCCGGGCCGGATCTCGCCGTCCTTCTCGACTATCGCATAGTCGCTATGCTGGCAGTTCGAACCGCATGGCCATGTGACGCGCAGATGCTCGCGGCCGAAGACTTCAACCGTTTTGGCGAAGGCCTCTTCGAGATAGACGTTGTTCTCGATCTCGCCAATTCGCGTGATCGTCGAATCGCTCTCGCCCCGGTATCCGACGAATCCGCCCTCCGTCTGTCCCTCCGCCCGGTAGAGGATAACCTCGCCGGCGTCCAACTCAGCGAGCGACCGGATCGTCTCCAGCCCTTGCGACGCCTCGACCAGCTTGTACCGCACGGCTGCCGGCTGCATCGGAGCATAGCGCAGCGGCATGCGATCCGGCAGCGTCCGTACAACGACCTCGCCGCCCTGCAGCCACCCCTCTTTGCTCGCATAATGGACGATGGTTGAACCGATTAGCTTGTTCGCCTTGTCGTGAACGGACAATTCCCCGACCAGCGTGCCGTTCTCCAACCGAAAAATCCGCCGTTTGCCAATCGCCGCATCGGCGTACCATGGTTCCTGTCCCAGCTTCGCGTCCGCGGCAACGGACGCATCCTGGATGTTGATTTCCTTCAAATCGTTCGTCCGAAAAGCCCGAATCTCATCCACCCTCTCGTCTTCCCCGATCTTGGCCGTCACGACGATCGCGAGGTCCTCTTGCTTGTCTCCGTCGAAATCTCCAAAAAACATGCGCGGCTCATAGCCGGGGGTCAATACGTTAAAGAAGGCCAGATTGGCCTTTTGGCCATCGAGCTTGAGCGCCAGCTCATTATATTGTCCGTTCTTCATATCCGCCGCGGCCTCGAGCACGGCACGGCCATCCAGCTCCGCGATCCGTTTCCGCGCGACGCCGATTTCGTCCTCCGTGGCGGCTCTCGACTCGAAGACCGCCGTTTCGCGGGCCGGTGGCGATCCCGTCTGAATGCCGTCGTTCGACGCCAAATTGTCGCCGCAGCTCGTGGTAGCCGCTAACGCGCATACCAGCAACGCTATCGGCAGCTTTCGATCCCGCATCATTGCCATCACAACCTTTTCTTCGACCTCCATGCCATCATCCTTAACGAAGCCGGACGCTAAAATGTTCCGTCCCCTTACCTACGATAGCCGGCAGCCCGATCGTTACGGCGAAAAAGGAGAAAAAGCCGCTCCGCGGCGGCTCTTTCTCCTTTTCTATTCTTTCCGTTCGTCGCTCCCGCTTGCGCTTACCCAAGCCGTCCCGGCTGCGGCATCGTTCTCGACTGCTCGACCAGCTTGCGCGCCTCGTGGCGGTCGAGCACCTGCAGCTTGTTCAAGATGTTCGAGACGTTGTTCGCGACCGTCTTGGCGCTAATGTGCAGACGGGCCGCGATCTGCGCGTTCGTCTCGCCGCCGGCGATGCACTGCAGAATATCCGCTTCGCGGCGCGTCAGCTCGGCGAACAGCGGATTGGCGGACAAGCCGCCGATCCCGGCCGGCTCCGGCGCGGACGGCGCCGCGAAATAATGCATCATCCGCTCGGCGATCTCCGTGCTGAACACGGCGCAGCCGCTGCCGACCATCCGGATCGCCTGCAGCAGCTCCTCCTCGTCGGCGTCCTTCAGCACGTAGCCTTTGGCCCCGACGCGCATCGCGGTGAAGACCGACTGGTCGTCCCGGTACATGGTCAGGATCAGAATATTGATCGACGGGAATTTCTCCTTGATCACTTGCGTCGCTTCAATCCCGTTCATCCCCGGCATCCGAATATCCATTAGGATCAGATCCGGCAGCAGCTTCTCCGCCTGCGCGACCGCCTCCTCGCCTGTGGCCGCTTCCCCGACGACCTCCATGCCATCGATCGTCGCCAGCAGGCTGCGCACCCCGTTCCGAAACATCGGGTGATCCTCCGCTATCATGATTCTCATGCCAGCTTCTCTCCTTTATCCTTGCTCTCCATATCGAGCGGCAGCAGCGCCCATACGCGCACGCCGCCCGTCTCCATGCGTTCGAAGCCGCATTCGCCGCCGATCTCGGCCGCGCGCTCCCGCATCGACATGAGCCCGATGCCGCTCGACATCCCCGACCAGACCGGATGCTGCGGGCTGCTTGCGCCGTCGTCCCGAATCTCCACGAACAGCCGGCCCCGCTCCGTGACGGCCAGCTGCACCCGGCATAACGATGCGTGGGCGTGCTTGACCGTGTTCACCATCGATTCGGTCACGATGCGATAGACGGCAACCTCTACCGCCGCGCGCAGCGCCGGCAGCGTCCCTTCCACGTCCAGCTCGAAGCGCAGCGGCTTCGCGTTCTCCTCTCCGGCCAGCAGCACGGCGGGCTTGCTCAGCTCGTCCATGCGGGTGCGGATCGCCCCGATGAGCCCTAGTTCGTCGAGCGCCGGCGGGCGCAGATCGTTGACGAGCGTGCGAATATCGCCGACTGTGGAGCGAATCGTCGACCTCAGCTCATCCAGCATCGCGATCGCCGCGGCGGGGTCTCGCTCGACGAATTTGCGGGCGGTAGCCGCGTTCAGCGCGAGCGCCGCCAGCTTGGGAGCCAGATCGTCGTGCAGATTGTTGCGAAGCTGCCGCCGCTCTTCTTCCCGGGCGAGCACCAGCTTCTCGCGCGATTCCTGCAGATCCTCGGCCAGCTTGCGCATGGCGTGAAGCATGTCGGCATTATTGACCAGCGGCCCCGCGTGGCGCAGCAGCACTTCCAGGAACAGATTGTCCTCAGCGGTGAACGATTCGCCTGGCGACCGGCTCGCGGTATAGACCGTCCCAAGCGTACGTCCGCGATGAATGACGGGGAACGCTTGGAGCTCATGCTGCCCGCGCCCTTCGCCCGCTTCCGCGATGACCGTCTCCTGCCCCTCGACGCCAATCGTGATGCCGACATACGGCAGACGCAGCGCTTCCTTGACTTTGCCCGCGATTACCGCGAGCATCGCCTCGGGCGCCAGCGGCTCCGCCATTTGGACCCCCAGCTCGAGCAGGACGGCGTATGGATCGTCGTGCCGGCCTTTGAGCATCCGGTTTACCTGCCGCTGGAGCCATTCCTTGATCGGCGCGAACACGACCGCCACGAGCGCGGTGACGATGAACGAGACGATGAGCGGATTCCAGTTATTCAGCACCTTGCCCAAGTACAGCACCGCCGCCGCATACACCAGCACGATGGTGAGCGTGAGCGCACCGTACACGATCGTCCGATTCACGAGCGGGTTGATATCCCACAGCCGCCGTCTGAGCAGCGCGAGCGTCAGCGTAATCGGCAGCGTGGCCAGCGTCATGTGCAGCGCGGCGTTCAACCAGATGAACATGGTCGCCGAGCCGTCGTTCACAGCCGGGCTGAACATGAGGCTAATGATGCCAAAGCCGATGAAGGTGACCGTAACGCCGTAAACGACCCACTTCGTCTGCTGACGCTGAGCAGGCGTGGAAACATTGCGGAACCGATGCACCTGCGAATAGATAAGCAGCGACACTGTGGACAAGAACCAGACGAATTGGAAAATGACCGGCAAACGATAGTGCTCCCACATGCTTCCGCCGGCAAAAAGGTTGATAAGGTTCTGAATCGCGATCAGCACGAACGCGTAGCGGCTCCAGCGCGGCACGAACGAGCCGTTCGGGAAGAGCAGACAGAACAACGAAATCGCCGTCCATGCGACCGTCGAGACGCTCAGGAACCATATTTTCAGCATCGGCGATCCTTCCGATCCGACGAATGTCAGCGAAGGGAACGTCGTACCGAAGGCGATGAGCGCGAGCGCGCCCAGCAGCCCCATCGGCTCGCGGCCGCCTTTCCATAGAATGATGGCCGCCGACGCGTAGAAGAGCATCGTGAAGGAGACGTCGATCACGACGAGCCCTAGCGCCGTCTGCTGGACCGACATACCGCCGGGCTCCATCTCGAGCGCGGGCACCGACAAGCCGCAGCCCGATAGAATGCATCGGTTGATTAATGCATGGTAATAATCCGGTATGCAATTGATGTAGAGCGCCGCCGTCGCGATGAAGAAGACGGTGACGAGCAGCATATAGATTCGCGTCGTTTTCATGCCTTCATTATAGCGTGCCGGGCAAAGGGTGAATATGCCAAAATCGCGTTTTCCCGGGTCATGCCCGATCTTCCCGGTTTCCGGGCGCCGCATCTTCCTGGAAAAACGAGGATGACCTACCCTGCCGTCCGTGATTGCCCCGGAGGTATGATGAGAACAGATCGAAACCATCCTTAGGAGGCAATGAACAAATGAATGTAAATCGCGTAATTCAATGGCTCGGCATGATTTGTTTGATCGCGGGGATCGCGAGAATGGGGATGACCCCGACGTCGTTAATATGGGGGACGGACAGCGTGCAGGAGCTGACGTTCGGCTTTATTGCCTGCATCCTCATGTCCGTCGGCTCGATTGCCTTGTATATGGTGCAGTCCCGCGAGACCGGCATCCTCGGCTTTATTAGCACGCTCGCCATTATTATTGGCAACGTCGCGACGACGGCGCTCGTGTTCACCGCGTTCCTGCCCGGCGTCCGCGAAATCGCCGAAGGCAGCGCCGTAGCGGGCATTACCCAAATGATCGGCATGATCGGCATGACCGGCGGCACGCTGCTGTACGCCATCGTCACTTTCCGCGCCAAAGTCTTCCCTCGTTGGGTCGCTGTTCTTCACCTGGTTATGCTGCTAAGCCTCTTCCTGCCGATTGAAGACAACAAGTACTTCGCGTTCTTCTGGGGATTGGCCTACGTCGGCGCCGGCCTGTGCATCTGGATCGGCAAGCTGTCGCCGCGTTCGGCGCAGGGCAGCACGAACGCGGGGTAACCGTCGCACTTGAAATCACAAGACCGCCTCGCCGTAATTCTCCCTCTTCATTTTCAGGTAACAGCGCAATCTCTAAGGGTCCTCTTAAAGGCAAATGGCATCGCGCCTCCTCGCTCCCTCGCTGCTTCACTCATGCATGCCGGCAGCTCCCTTAAACCTGCCGACTCCTTCAACTGCACGAAGTAATAATTCCCCACAGCCAAACCTCAAGCCTCTCAGCTGTACCAGCCCTACCACCATCCCCGTTTCATCTCCCCGTCAAAAAAAACCGCTCGCATCGTAAGGCAGCCCGTCTGCCAAGGTGCGAGCGGCTTCTCGTATAGGGACCGGGGCCATAGTCGTTGCTGCGCCACTATTGCGCCACCATGCGCTTATTCGCCCGCCAATAGTCAGGTCCACGCCACTATTGCGCCACCATACGCAAGTTCGCCCGACAATAGTGGGTTCCACGTCACTATTGCGCCACCATACGCTCATTCGCCCGCCAATAGTCGGGTCCACGCCACTATTGCGCCACCATACGCGCGTTCGCCCGCTAATAGTGGGTTCCGCACCATTATTGCGCTTCCACACGCTCATTCGCCCGCTAATAGTCGGGTCCACGTCACTATTGCGCCACCATACGCTCATTCGCCCGCCAATAGTCGGGTCCACGCCACTATTTCGCCACCATACGCGCGTTCGCCCGCCAATAGTCGGGTCCACGCCACTATTGCGCTACTTTACGCGCGTTCGCCCGCTAATAGTGAGTTCCGCACCATTATTGCGCTTCAATGCGCTCATTCGCCCACCAATAGTGGGTTCCGCGCCATTATTTCGCTTCCATGCACTCGCTCGCCAGCAGTCGGTTCCACACTACTCCTACCCTAACGGATACGCATCGCTTTCGCGGGACTTCCACTGACGAGCCTCTTTGCTAACCGCGACAATAGCCGCAGCCTCACGGCCGCGGCTCATTCTCTGTTCGATTGACGGCAATCTGCCGCCTTCCCTCCAATACTCCCCTGCTCGTTATCGCGCGTCTCTCTCGCACGCGTCCCGCGATGAGCAGCAGCGCGACGACCGCTGCCGGGTAGAGCGCCGGCCAGCCGAGGAACGGATAGATGGCCAGCGTCGCCACGCACGATATCCAGGACACCGCATAGCCGAGCCGATGCCCCCGCAGCAGTTTGACCCCCGCCAGACAACCGGCGATATACGTGGCGATGAACGTCGCATTGGGCAGCACGATCAGCCCCGCGAGCGTGATCCAACCGCTGCATAGCGCGGCCAGTCCGATCGCATTGCCAGCTGCGACGAAGGCCAGTCCGCCGACCGGCGTCCGATAGGAACGATGCAGCCGTCCGAGCCAAGCAGGCGCCGCCCCCGCCTGCGCCAAGCTGTAGGCAACCCGCGAAGCCGCGCTGGAATAGGCGTTGTGGGCCGCGAAGCAAATAAACAACGCCGCGACGGCGACCATCCAGCCGCCCGTCTTGCCCAAGCTTAGCTGCACCATCAGACTAAGCGATGCCGCCGAACCGGCCCCGCCATAACTGCGCGTGGCAACCGCCAGGAAGGCGACCGCGAAATAAAGAGCCGCAACGACCCCGGCGCTCCAGAGCACGCCGTGTACAGCGTCCCGCCGCGGATTCCGGAATTCGGACGACAGATGCGTCACCGCCTCCCACCCGATGAAGCACCAGAACATCAAGCAAGCCGCGCGAGCGACGCTGCCCCATCCATGCGGCGCGAAAGGCGTGAAGTTCGCGGCTTCGTAGTGCGGAACAGCCGCCCCGATAGCCAGCAGCAGGATGGCGAGAATGACGGCGACGACGACCGTCTGAATGCGGCCCGCCAAGCGCAGGCCGAAGACGTTCATCGCAAGCGGCACGATCAGGATGAGCGCCGCCAGCGTATACGTCTGGAGCGCTCCCCAGCCGAGCAGCACCGATACATACCGCGCGCCGGTCACTGCGAGCACCGGTCCGCCAAGCGGGACGGACAGCAGGAACAGCCAGCCGGCAATATTGCCGGCGCGGTTCCCATACGCCTCGCGCACGAAGGTCGACACGCCGCCGGCGCTCGGGTATCGGGATGCAAGCAGTCCCATGGTGAGCGCGAGCGGCACGACAAGCACGGACATCAATAGCCAGGCTACGATGGAGGCAGGCCCGGCGAGATCAGCCGCAAGCCCCGGTACCATCAAAATACCGGAGCCCACGACGGAGCCGACGTAGAGCGCAACGATATGCGGAAGAGACAGCGAAGCGGTTAGCCGCGCCTCGCGTACGGACGGTATTGGTTTGTTCATGATGCCAACCTCGATTCGGATAGAATAGCTAAAGACTCGCGAATGGCCGATTTCAGCCATGTGCGGATAGCTATACGATAAGGCTTATCTGACTTGCCGCAAACGGTCAAAATTAATATCATTCAGAAGACAGTTTAACCAATCCTTGCTTATGTCCCATACAAAATGGATGTATCTCTCAGACGTGCCAGCTCCGCCGCCTTCGTCTCCACGTAAGCCGTCGCCGCATCCGAGAACGCATTCCCGAAGCTGAACCGCTTCACGCCGAGCGCATGCAGCCGCGCCGCGTCCGTCACCCCCGGCAGCGACATCACGTTCAGCGGCAACCGGATGCTCGCAACAACTTCCACGATATCTGCCTCCTCCCGAAGGCCGGGAACGAAGAGGCCGCTGGCGCCGCTCTCGGCATAGGCTTTCCCTCTTGCGATCGTCTCTGCGAGCGGCTGCTTCATCAGGAGATACGTATCGGTACGCGCATTAATGAAGAAGCCGCCATATCCGTTGGCATCAAGAGCCGCGCGGATCGCCGCCAGCAGCGCGGCCTGCTTGCCCACCAGCTTCAGTTCCCTCGGCGACTTCGCCGAATCCTCGATATTAATGCCCGCTGCCCCGGCCTCCGCGATGCGCAGCACGTTGTCCACGACCGTCTCCACATCGGCGCCGTAACCCGATTCGATATCGGCGGATACCGGCACGCTCACCTGGCTTGCGATAGCCCGGATCAGCTCCAGATGCACCGCGAATCCGATTCGCTCGCCATCGGTGTACCCCCGCGTGCTCGCCACGCCCCAGCTGGTCGTGCCGATCGCCTGGAAACCCGCCTTCGCAAGCGCAAGCGCGGACATCACATCCCACGCGTTACCCAGAAACAACAGCTCCTCCCCATGGTGCAAATCTTGAAATTGTCGAATTCGGCTCATGCTCCTCATCCTTTGCTCCATATTCTACTGCGCGAAAAGCGCCCGTGGTCTTCAGTATGGCGTATCCGCAGAACCGCAAAAAGTGTATCATTTGCATAGAACCGTTCACCTTTTGACGAAGAGAGGATTCTCACCCATGCATAACGCGCAGCACTTCTTCGAGCTTCGGGCCCATTACCGGGAGCAGCCCGACCGCATACCATTCCCCGTTACCGTCGAGAAGCTGGCCGAAGTGTGGTACTGCACGCCGCGCTATGTCAAAAAAATCGTCCGCGACTTGACCGAGCAAGGCTGGATCGAATGGCGCGCCGGCAGAGGACGCGGACATACGTCGCAGCTGGCGTTCACGACGGACGAGAACGAACTGCTCGCCACGGCGATCATGCGCAAAATGGAGCAAGGTCAGATCAAGGAAGCGATGGACTGGATGAACCGCTTCGGCACGCCTGCCGTTCAGGAGCGGCTCATGGACTGGCTGTCCGGCGAGATGGGCTTCTCCCGCCGGCACGTCGCGGACGATGCCAAGGATACGCTGCGCTTCCCGGTCCACCGGGCGCTGGAGACGCTCGATCCGGCGCTTGCCTACTACGCGTTCGACTCGCACATCATAAGCCAGGTGTTCAATACCTTGGTCGAATATGATCCAGATACCCGCGAAATCAAGCCTTGTCTTGCCCATGCGTGGAGCTGCAGCCCGGATGCGTCGGCATGGACTTTCCATTTGGGCAAGCATATTCTATTTCATCACGGCCGTGAGCTGACCGCTGCGGACGCCGCATTCTCGCTGAACCGGATCCGGCTGAACGCAGAACGATACGCGGCAGCTTGGATGCTCCAGGATGTAGACGCGATCGACGCGGTCGATTCGCGCACCGTGCGGCTGACGCTGGCGCGTCCGAACGTCTTGCTGCCTCGCTTCCTGAGCACGGTGGCGATGAGCATCGTCCCCGAAGAGCTCGCGCGCGCCTCGGGCGACGCGTTCGCCCGCCAGCCGGTCGGCACCGGGCCGTTCCGCATCGCGCAGCTTGACGAAGGCATATGCGCGCTAGAGTCGTTTCCGCGCCATTTTCGCGGAAGCCCGCTGCTCGACCGCGTCGAAGTGTATATCCTGCCCGGCATCGAGGAAGGCCGAATCCGGCAGCCGGATTGGAACGCCGTCCTTCCCTCGGACGGCCGCTCGCTACAGCAGCCTTCGACCGCGGGTATCGATGCTTCCCAAGATTGGCACGATCTGGAGGCCAGATGCATCTGCTGCAGCGTACTCGCGTTCAACCTCCGCAAGGACGGGCCCCAGCGGCACCGATCGTTCCGGCGCGCGATGAACCGCCTGCTCGATCGGGAGCGGATGATCGCCGAGCTGGGCGATAGCCTTATTATGCCGGCAGAAGGATTCCAGCCTGCCGTGATGGCGGAACGAATGGCGGCGACGGATCGGCGACCAGCAGAGGAGGCAGGGACGATCCGACGCCTGCTTCACGAAAGCGGGTATACCGGCGAGACGCTTCGGTTATCCTCCAATGCCTACCATGAAGCGGAAGCCCGCTGGATTATCGCGCGCTGCCGCGAGCATGGCATACGGGTCGAGCTGACGATTACGAATGAAGTGCCAAGGCTGGCGGATCACGAGGCATCGGATGCAAGCTTCGATTGCCGCCTGTTCGGTTACGTGCCGATTCATCCGGAGATTACGGAACTGGGCGCCTATATGCAGCATAATTACTTCGCGTCTGCCATTGACGAGACGATGCTGCCGCACGTGCGCGATGGCGTGCGGGCGGTATGCGCCGAGCCGGATCCCCACGCCAGGGCACGGCATCTGGGCAAGCTGGAATCGCTCCTCCAAGATAACGCATCCGTGCTGTTCCTCGTGCACAAGAAGAACAATACGCAGTACCATCAAGCGGTGCGGGGCGTGCAGATCAATTCATACGGCTGGGTAGATTTTCGGCAAATTTGGTTTCCGTCCCAAGCGCTTGCCGCAAGCTTCTTGCCATAACGACGAAAGGCTGTTTCCGCGTCATCCGAAGATGACGGAAACAGCCTTCCTTCCTTGCCTGCCATGCCATTCGCGCGCTTATCTCCTTGCCAGAATCCAGGCCTGCGGCAGTCCCAGCCAAAATCCTGATACCGGCATGATGACCGCGCCGAGGAGGCATGTCGCCAGCAGCAGCCACCCAAGCGCCGCGGGAGGAGCGGCCCCGAGTTTCTTCAGCATCCAATCCACCGCATAACCGAGCAGCATGAGGACAAAGCCGAACATCATGAACCAGAAGGCGTTCTCGCGATTTAGGAGACGCGTTTCCCCGACCACCGTATCCCATAAGCCGTCTGTTACGATCGGGATCAAATCCTCCGCGAATAGGACCAAGCCGACAATCGAATGCAGCAGACCCGTCAACACGATACATAACCCGATCTGGCGCTTGATTGCGCTCATTTGGTTCGTCATCCTCTCTCGCTCCCTTTCTCCGGTTGCTCTTCTGCGATCTCGATCTTGCGCGCGCCTTTCGGCTTGTTCACGTAAGCCTTGCCAGAGGTGTCCTGCCTGAATGGCCCGCGGCCTTCCGGTGCCGCATCCGGCTCCGGCTCCGTCTGCCGCTCCTCCAAGACGTCGATCAAACTATCCAGCACCGTGCGGGATGCGAGCAGCCACTCCTTGGCGGCCGACCGCGCATGCCGGAACGCGCCGCGTTCCTCCATCCGCTCGAACAGCTCCGCCGCGAGGGACGCCCTACCGGCCAGCCGGACGAGTCGCGCTTTTCTTCTTCGCATGGCCGATCAGCTCCTTCCCGCCGAATCTCGCCGTCCGAACCGGATGACGAGCCGGTCCTCCGCATAACGGGCCCCAAGCACGGCGCGCCCCATGAGCGGCCTTGGGAGCACCACCTTCCGTTTGTACGCGCCGGCGTTCACCGTCAGCTCGTCGCCGTTCTGCGTCAGATCGAGCTCCTGCTTGCTGACGAACGGGATGCTCAGCGTAAGCAGCATCTCGCCATCTTCCTCCCGGATCTCCTCGGTCCGGCCCGCGAACAGCATCGCCGATGGATCCAGCTCACCGAAGACGAGCTCCGCCAGCTCCCCGAGCACCTCGGTTCCGATCGCCTCCCGCTGCAGGAGCGGCGCCTTCAGGATGGGCAGCGGCTCGAAGTTCTCGCGTATCTCCGCTTCGTACTGCTTCTGCAGGGCGCGCCAATGCGCGAAGAACCCTTCGCCCGCTTCATCCGGCAGCACCCGGTTCACGATGACCGCGTCGGTGTGGAAGCCGAACAAATTCAAATACGTGAACGAGCGCTTCGCCTCCGCCAGCACCATCTTCTCCGGATTGATGACGATGCGCACCGACGTGATCACAGGGTCGAGGATGATCCGCTGCATGTCCTCGAGTCCTCGCGCGAACCGCTCGATCGTATCGAGCACATCGTCCGACGGCAGCTCGACGCCGCCTACGAGTTTCGATACCGGGCGGACAAGCTTGATGAGCCGCCGCTCGTGCGGGAAAATTTTATCCAGCCACCAGTTCAGCACATTCGGATAGCTGAGCAGCCGCAGCGTCTCCCCCGTCGGCGCGCAGTCCACCACGAGCGCGTCGAATTGGCCGCTCTGCGCATGTTTCTTGATTTGGAGCAGACTGAACAGCTCCTCCAGACCCGGGAAGACGAGCATCTCCTCCGTCGTCACGTCGCGCAGCTGCGCTTTGTCGAGCATCGCGGTCAGCCATCCTTGCACCGCGCCCCAGTTGTTCTCCGTCTCGCGCAGACTGCTGACCTCTTGGCCCCAGAGATTAGGTCCTAGCCGGGCCGGGTCCGGCCCGATCGGCATCGCGAGGGAATCCGCCAAGCTGTGCGCCGCATCCGTGCTCAATATCAGTGTTCGCTGTCCATCCTTCGCCAGCTTCACTGCCGTTGCCGCTGCAATACTAGTCTTGCCGACGCCACCTTTACCCGTATAGATGATGATCCGCATGCCAACCGCTCCCTTTAGTACGATTTCGTAGTAATTACTCAAAAAAGAAACCGGTTCGACCCGGTTACTCTTCGATTCGAATCTTGACCGCCGCCGCGCGCGTCTCCGCCGACCGCGCCGGTCCTTCCTGCTGCAGCACCTTCGCCGCCTTCAGCAGCAGCACGGTGAACTGCTCCATCTCCTCGGGCGTGAACGCCTTCGCAAGCTTGCCCAGCACCGCCATCATCATCTGCTCCGACTCCTTGGCGATCGCGCGTCCTTCCTGCGTAAGAGCGACTAGCTTCACGCGCTGATCCTGCGCGGACGTCGCGCGGGCGATGTAACCCTTGCGCTCCAGACGCTTGGCGATGCTTGTCATGGAGCTGAGCGGCGCGCCCATCTCGGACGCCAGCTCCGACATCGTCGAGTCGCCGCGGAACAGCAGAATGAGCAGCGTGGACAAGTCCGAGCGCGTCACCTTTTGTTCCAACGGATGAGAATCGAGAAAGGCGAACGGGCGCAGTCCGGTTCGGAGGAAGAGATCGTATAGCTGGTGCATGCCGGAAACTCCTTTGAGAAGTTGTTCAAAAAGTCGCCTATTGCTCACGAAGCAGATCAATATGTAGTTCGGCCCCGAATCCGGCGTTTCAAGCTTAAAGTCCGGCGCTCTTTTAGGCTCGCCTAAACGCCGCTCCTCCTTCTTCGCCTTCCCGCCACGCTCTCGGTGCTGCATCGACGACTTTTTGAACACACATTTTTAGTACGAATTCGTAGTTGTTATGGATTCAATTTACTACGAGATCGTATTATCGTCAATGAGAAAAATGGAAGCCCGTCCCACAAGAGGCGCGCTTCCATTCATAAGTTTGACTAGCACTTCATCCAGAACGTGTTCAAGTATGCCGTCTTGAAGCCTGCCTTTAGCATATTGCCGTGGCTAACGGTTCCGAACTCTACGTCCGTCGCCACGAAGTCCAGACCAAGCATCCGCGCATCCGACAACCGGCGGCTAATGAGCGATGTCTGGCAGCCTCTCCCCCGGAAAGCTTCGAATGTAAAGTCGTTCGCCAAATATCCGGACTGTCCGTGAATGAACATCGAACCCATGGAAGCCGCGCTGCCATTAATACGGAGCATATAATTCGCGAAGTCGGCTACCCGCATGCCGCACTTCAAGACGCCTTGGCACGGCCCTCAGCGAGCGGGCCGCGTTTAGCTTCGTCAGTTCCAGCTCCAGCTTTTCGATGCGTTCAAGAATTTCCTGCGGTTTGTTCATGTTCACGCCATGCTTCTCTCCAGTCCCCCTGCCTTGTCGCCTATTGGGTCAGACTTCCCACGACAAACAGTGCGATCGCGGCACCGAAAGCGGCGGCAAGCGGCTTCCACTTTTTCGTGTCGTTCGTTTTGAAGTACCAAGAAGCGGTTTCCCGGCACAAGTATGCGATCAAGAATGCATTCCACGCTACCCGGATGCCGTATTTAATATAATACGTCATTGTGGAACCCAACTCATCCGCAAGCGAGAAGATGGTAATCATGACGTTGACGTTGCGGCAAATCGCATAAGCGAAATAGAATAAGGCGAGCCACCATCCCCATCTGAGGCCAAACCACATGCCTGCCGCAGCCGCAATGCCTAGCCCGCCGATGAAGGCGACCGAGATCTGGAGGAACGTGCTCGACACGCCGAGCACGTCGGATGCCTCGTTCAGCGCATTAAAGTTCATGACCTGCGTAATCGCCATTGCCCCTCCGCTGACCAGCAGCAGAATCGCGAGCAGCGTCACCCCCATCGGTCTATCGTACGACGCCTCCGCCGTCTCTTGCCATTTGTCCTGGTTGCTTACCATTCGAATTCCCCCGTTATCTACTATTATGATTCACTCATGCCAAAGAAGCTGCTTTAAGCAGCCGCCTTCCACATTCTCGTAGATAGGTAGAATAATGTCAACAATTGTCGTAAACCCTTTCATTTCCTTTAATGATCGTTTTTCCGAAAAATGGACAAACTAATGGCTTGAATTGTCCGAAAAACCGACAATACCCGTTGACACCGCATAGGAATCGCGATATATTTGTTTTCGTTGGAAATGATAATCATTATCATCGAAACCCTGTGAGCAAGGAAACAACCTATAAACAATAAAGGGGACATCCGCAATGAAGAAGTTACTCGTACCATTCGTCCTGATCCTTGTGCTCGTTCTGAGTGCATGCGGCAGCAAGGACAACACCGCGAACAACGCCAATTCGGCAGCCGGCAATAACGCTGCGACCGAGGGCAACGCTCCAGAAGGCAATGCAACCGGAAGCAACGAGGGAGCAAGCGCAACGAGCTCCGACACGTTTACATACCAATCCGAGACGGGACCGGTTGAAGTACCGGCTAACCCGCAGCGCGTCGTCATGCTGTCCGGCTTCACGGGCAACGTGATCAAACTCGGCGTCAACGTCGTGGGCGCGGACGTATGGTCCAAGACCAACCCGACGTTCGCGGAAGAGATGAAGGACGTCACGGAAGTATCGGATGAGAATCTCGAGAAGATCATCGAGTTGAATCCGGATCTGATCATCGGCCTCTCCAATATCAAGAACATCGACAAGCTGAAGGAAATCGCGCCGGTCGTAACGTACACATGGGGCAAACTCGACTACCTGGCGCAGCACGTCGAAATCGGCAAGCTGCTGAACAAAGAACAAGAAGCGCAAGCATGGGTCGACGATTTCAAATCCCGCGTCGAGCAAGCCGGCAACGAGATCCGCGCGAAGATCGGCGAAGACGCTACCGTATCCGTCATTGAAGCATGGGGCAAGGATCTGTACGTCTACGGCGCGAACTGGGCGCGCGGCACCGAGATCCTGTACCAAGGCATGAAGCTGAAGATGCCGGAGAAAGTCAAAGCCGACGCGCTGGAAGCCGGCTACTACACGCTCTCTTCGGAAGTGCTTCCCGATTACATGGGCGACTACGTCGTGCTGAGCAAATACTCCGATGCAGACGCTTCCTTCCAACAAACCGAGACGTACAAGAACATCCCGGCCGTGAAGAACAACCACGTCTTCGAAATGCAAGGCGAAGGCGCTTCGTTCAGCGACCCTGTCACGCTGGAGAAGCAGTTCGAGTTCTTCAAAAAATCTTTCCTCGGCAACTAATACCCTTTACGGGAGGAATTCTTAAAGCTACTTTAGGAATTCCTTTTTCCCTATTCTATGAAGGAAAAGATGAGTGATAAATGGCGAAGATTAATCCGCGTTCGATAACGTTCACATTCAAATTCATCGGCTCGCTCCTTCTGCTCGCGGCCATGTTCGTCGTCGCCATGGCCTTCGGCGCGGCCGACATCGCGGTCCGGGACGTATGGGCGGCGCTTACCTCGAGCGAGAGCAGTCAGTCGATTAACATCATCCGGGAGATGCGGCTGCCGCGGGAGATCGCCGCGATCGTCGTCGGCGCGGCGCTGGCCGTAGCCGGCGCGATTATGCAGGGCATTACCCGCAATCCGCTGGCGGATCCCGGCCTGCTCGGACTGACGTCCGGCGCTAACGCGGCGCTGGCGGTAACGATCGCCTTCGGCGCGGGCGGCATGTTCTCCACGATGATCGCCTGTTTCGTCGGCTCGGCCGTCGGCGCCGGGCTCGTCTTCGGCATCGGCGCGCTCAAGAAAGGCGGCTTCTCGCCGGTGCGGCTCGTGCTGGCCGGCTCGGCGGTGTCCGCTTTCTTATTAGCGCTCTCGCAATGGATCGGCATTCATTATAAGATTTCCAAGTTCGTCTCCTCGTGGACCGCAGGCGGCATGGTCGGCACGTCCTGGAGCCAACTGCAAATCATCGTGCCGATCGTCGCCATCGGCATCCTCGTCGCGATCATCCTATCGCGGCAGCTGACGATTCTCAGCTTGAACGAAGAGGTCGCGCTCGGTCTAGGCCAGAATATTGCCAAAATCAAAATGGTGCTCTTCCTCGTCATCATCCTGCTCTCCGGCGCGGCGGTCGCCCTTGTCGGCAATCTTGTCTTCGTCGGTCTAATGATTCCGCATCTCGTGCGGGCGTTTGCCGGAACGGACTACCGTTATATCCTGCCGCTCGCCGCGGTCATCGGCGCGACGTTCATGCTGCTCGCCGATACGGTCGGCCGCACGCTGAACGCGCCGTATGAGACGCCGGTCGTCGCGATCGTGGCGATTATCGGCCTGCCCTTCTTCCTGTACGTCGCCCGTAAAGGAGGGAAAGCGTTCGCATGAGACCGACCGTAGTCGCAAAACAACGCTTGATTCTCGTCATCCTGGCCGCGCTCATCCTCGCGACGATCGTGATCAGCATGGGGCTTGGCGCCGCGAAGGTCTCGTATGACCGGATCCTCCCGACGCTGTTCGGGTACGGCACGTTCAAGGAAGAGTTCGTCCTTCGCTCCATCCGCATGCCGCGCATCGTCATTACGCTGCTCGCCGGCATGGCGCTCGCGCTCTCCGGCTCGCTCCTGCAAGGGGTGACGCGCAACGAGCTGGCGGATCCCGGCGTCATCGGCATCAACGCCGGGGCCGGCGTGGGCGTAGCCGTGTTCTTCCTGTTCTTCCCGATCGAGCCCGGCTCGTTCGTCTACATGATTCCGGTCGTTGCCTTCCTGGGCGCGATGATCACGACGCTGCTTATTTATCTGTTCTCGTACAGCCGCAAGAACGGCCTTCAGCCGATCGCCATCGTGCTGAACGGCATCGGCTTCGCCTTCGCCCTCTCGGGTCTCATGTACGTGCTCATCTCCTCCGCTGAACGGGAGAAGGTCGACTTCATCTCGAAATGGCTGGCGGGCAACATTTGGGGGACGGATTGGCCGTTCGTGTACGCGCTGCTCCCTTGGCTGGTCGTGCTCGTGCCGTTCGCGCTGTACAAAGCGAACCGGCTTAACATTCTCGGTCTGAGCGATCCCGTCGTCATCGGCGTCGGCGTCTCGATGAACAGAGAACGCACGTGGCTGCTGCTCGCCGCGGTCGCGCTGGCCGCGGCCGCCGTCTCCGTCGCGGGCGGCATTACGTTCATCGGGCTGATGGCGCCGCATATCGCCCGGGCGCTCGTCGGTCCGCGCTTCCAGCTGTTCATGCCGGTTTCGATCCTCATCGGCGGCTTCCTGCTGCTCGTGGCGGACACGATCGGACGCAACATCGGCAGCGCGGAAGGCGTGGCGGCCGGCATTATCGTCGCCTTGATCGGCGGACCGTATTTCGTGTATTTGCTGATGCGCAAAGACAAAGCGGCAGGTTAACGGCGCTGCAGACAGACTGCGCTGCTTGCAAGTGCAGTCTGCTTCATGGATCGGAGCGTCAACTTATCGTTGTCGTCCTAATCGCAAAGGCAGCTATTTCGCGTTCTAAACGCATAGCGAATCCGTTCTCGATCCCATCCTCGATCACAGCAAAGTACCGGTCCATCATCGACACGTTCATATCGAACGGCAGCCCTTCCTCCTCGTCCATGCGGACAAGCACGATCCAAGCCCCATTCTCGCCCGTGAAGGACAAACGAACAAGATCGTCCGTCAGCCGTTCGTACGCAAGTCCCATACCTTTGAAGGCGAGCTCGGCCGTATCGCTTAGCGAGGGTACGGATGGAGGCGGCGCGCTCGGCCGGTCTTGGCGCTCGGCCCACATCGTGCGATATCCCCGCTTCAGCGAACCGCCCGCAAGCTCTTCGGCTTCCTGCGGCTCGCGTCCGGCGCTCGCCCGGCGATGCGGATCGTGCCTGACGTTGGATGGATAAGGCCGGCCCGAACGGCAGCGTCCACTTCCCACTCCCGTTCGGGCCGAGAGCCCGACAATGCTGTCTTTCTTGATCTGAAGGTCGATGCCGGTCAAGACGGTCTTAAGCAAATACCGCTTGTGCACGCCTGACAGCTCGATCATGTTCTCCATGACTTCGGTGGACACGCTTGAACTCCCGCTCGGGTTGCTCGAAGCAATAACGGCTTCCTTGTCAGGCTTCACGCTATGGCTAGCTCGGGAGCCATTAAGCGAATGCGCCTAGTACACGCGGTCAAAATGATGCGCGGATATCCGCATCCGCCGCTTCAAGTAGAAGCGGTGCGCGTCATGCCGCTGCACGCCCGAATCGAGATGGATGGACTGGCAGCCGGCGCGAAGCGCCTCCTCGTCGAGCCAATCCATCAATTCGCCGGCGTACCCGCTTGCGCGGCTGTTCTCGTCCGTAATCAGATCATCCACGTACAGGAAGCGGCCCCAAGCAAGATTGGCGCCGATCCGATACCCTGCCGCAGCCTTGGCCTCCCCCTGTTCGACAATGACGGCCAAGCGGTACCCCTGCTCCTGCAGATCCCGGATCATCGGGACGTAGGCGTCCTCCGCCAAATGCGGGCGAAGCTGTCTCATCACGGGATAAGTCGCGCGGATTTGCTCATCGGTCTGTGCAATGGTGACGGTCATCCTGGTTCACTCCTTAGAAGGCTTGTTCCTGCTAACGATAGCGGAAGATCCGACCATAAAAAAGATCCAATTACGCGAAGTTTCGATGAACCAGTCATCCGTTCACTTGTACTCCATCGCCGTCATGCGATGTCATGCGACGCCGCAACTCGCACTGGGAGATGTGCAAGTTGTTAAGCTCCCTGCAGCGTATGTCGCGTCAGGCACGCATTCAACGCGAGAACAGGCCGCCCCGAGGGCAGCCTGTTCGTTGACATATGACAATTAGGACAAATTGATCGCCCGAATAATATCGAGCGGCACCTTCGGCTTGCGGTCCTCGGTCAAGAGGCCGTTCACCTCTTGCTGTACATCGGTAACCTGCGTATAGCAGTAGCCAACGATGTAATCCGTTGCCTTGATCGCCTCGTGGATACCCCGGAAGCGGTTGATGAACGCCTCCTCCGACGACTCTTGGCTGCCATAGCCCCAGCCGGATTCCGACTTGAAGGCGATGCCGCCGAACTCGCTGACGATGATGGGCTGGCCGCCGTAGCGGTAGCCGTCGGCGTAAGCGTATTTCCAATGGTTGAACGACTTTTCGTTGCCTGTAATCTCGCCCTTGTTCGCGTACCGCTTCAGGAATTCGTCCTTCGTCTCCACGTAGTCATGCAGCGTCAGAATGTCCGATACGGTATGCTCCCAGCCGTCGTTGGTAATGACCGGCCGATGCGGATCGAACGCTTTGGTCAAATGATACACCGATTCCGTGAACTGCTGCTGCCGCACATCATGCCGGATGTTCGTGACGCCCCACGATTCATTGAACGGCACCCACGTAATGATCGACGGATGGTTGTACTGCTGGCGGACGATCTCCATCCATTCGTTGGTAAACTTCTGCACCGCATTGTCGTTGAATTCGAATGTCGCCGCCATCTCCGACCAGACGAGCAGCCCTTTCACGTCGCACCAGTACAGGAACCGCGCATCCTCGACTTTCATATGCTTGCGGACGCCGTTGTACCCCATGGCGAGAATATGGTCGATATCCGCGATGAGCGCTTCCTCCGACGGCGGCGTCAGGTGTGATTCCGGCCAGTAGCCCTGATCCAGAATCAGGCGCTGGTAGATCGGGACGTTGTTGAGCAGTACCTTGCCCTTCTCGATCGAAATCTTCCGCATGCCGAAATACGAATACACATGGTCGATCCGCTCCTCGCCCCGGTAGAGCACGAACTCAACGTCGTACAAATTCGGATGGGCCGGCGACCAGTGGCAATGCTTCCATGGGCCATTCGCCTCGTGGACGAGGTCGACGTTCAACTGCAGCCACGGACGATCGATCGTAAGACTAGCCTTCTTCACCTGTTTGCCCTTGAGGCTGATGATCGTCTCCAGCCGGAGATCCGCCGCGGTCAGATCGCCGTTCACCTGATAGTCGAACCGGACGGAACGGGCGTCGAAGTCCGGCGTTATTTTGACGGCATCGACATGGGCGGGCTCGACGAACTCCATCCACACCGTCTGCCAGATGCCGGTCGTCTGCACGTAGAAGCATTCGAAATTGTCCTGTACCCAGCGCTGCTTGCCGCGCGGCTGCGTCGCGTCGAGGCTGTCCTCGACCTTCAGCGTCACTTGGTTCTCTTCGCCGAATGCGATGTACGGAGTGATGTCGAAGTTGAATGCCGCGTAGCCGCCTTGATGGCTGCCGACATAGCTGCCGTTGATCCACAGCTTCGCGATATAATCGACCGCCTGGAAATGAAGCAGCACGCGCTTGCCCGTCGCTTCCGCCGGAATATCGACGTTGCGGTTGTACCAAACATTCGGATGATGAGCCGTTTCGCCGATGCCGCTCGCCTCGGTCTCGTAGGTGAACGGAACGTTGATCGTCCGATCGCCGCCGAATTGCGACGGCCATCCTTTCCGTTCTCCCTCGTTCTCGTCGTCGAATCCAAAGTTCCATGCGCCGTTCAAGTTCGTCCAGTTGTCCCGTACGAACTGCGGTCTCGGGTAATCCTTGATATACATTTTCGTCGTCATATGCTGTCTCCTACTCCTTGATCGCGCACTCGCTTGGTGCGGAGCGCTGTATTTAACCATCAGAATGTGTACTTAGTTGCTGCCGATCGGCGCGACCGTCACCCCGGAGAACGACCAACCGGCCGATCCCGTGCGCAAGCCCGTTCGTCCGTGCAGGAACGCGCTGCCGTCCGTATAGGCAAGGAGCGGCTCGTCGCTGCCCTCCGCATACACCGTCAGCTTCGGTCCATCCAGCTTCACCCGGACGCGGGCCGTCTCGCCGTCGCCGATCTCCAGCAGGGCGGAATCGAGCTCTTCGTTCACTTCATAACTGATTTTGCGCAGCATGACGCGGCCGTTGCGGAACGCCAGCTCGTAGCCGATGAACGCATCGGCGACTTGATCGGGAAAATCCGATTCATTCGTCGTCCGCAGCAGAATCGAAGCTTCCCCGAGCGATTCCGCCGTCTTCGACAATTCGAAGGAGACCTCGTAGTCCGCCCAGCGCGCATCGCCGCCATACATCTTGCTATCCTTGCCGTCGATCGTTAAGGCGTAGCTTCCATCCTTCGCCTGCCAATCGCCGAAGGTCGCCTCCGGATCGAATTCCACCGGCCCAGCTTCGACAACGTCGGCAGTCTCCGCCACTTCGATGTAGCGAATGTCGGCCTCGCCCTTAATTCCTCCCAAGGTGAGCCACTGCGTACCTTTCTTCAAGGTCAACCGCGCGAGCGGCACCTTGGTCCAATCGTCTTCGCCCGCGAAGGACTCGGCCGCCAGCGTGACGCGCTCGCTCGCATCGCCTGCTTGAACCTTGAGCTTCGCTCCGGCCGATGCCTTGGATACCATCGCGGCGATCGCATACGTCCCGTCTTGATTCACGTCGACGGGGAACGACAGCTCGCCGTCCTTAACCAGCTTCGCGGCGCGGCTGCCGTCAGGCGTCTCGGCCGGGGAAAGCGTAACCGACGCGCCATCGCCGGTTACGCCATGCGCCGCTTCCATCGTGCCCGGCACCGGCTTGATCGCCTTGGCGTCGCTGCTGCCGCCCGCATCATTGGAGAAGGCGGTATACTGCAGCTTTGGCTTCAATACTTCCGCATACCGATAACCGATCCGTCCGGCTGCCGCCTGCCATTCCTTGCGTTCGGCCAGCAGCAAGCCGTCCCAATAGATGCGCGTGCCCTCGGCGTCCGACTCGACCCGGACCGCGTGCAGTGCCGCGAAATCCGTGCCGTCCGGCAGCTTCGCCTCCTGCAGCGATGCCGATTGGCCATCTTGCGTCTGGCGCAGCGACAGCGTTCCCGCCGCCGCGTCGATGCCGATGCTGCGGAAGTTCTGCTCGTCCGTAAGCGAGAACACCGTCTCGAACAACGTCCCTGCCGCTGCCTGCGCCTCGGCTTCCGACGGCTGGATGACGGCGTTGAATTCCGCGGTGAAGCGGGCACTCGTCTGATCTTTCGTCACCCATACCGTGCCGCCATCCGCTCCGGATACTTGCTCCCACTTGTCCGCACCAGGCTCACCGCCGAGCGGATCGTGGAAGGCCGGAAGCGCCGGCGCTTCGTTTGGCGAGCCGTGCGTCGGCCCGAGCACCGCCATCTTGTCTCCGTTGAAGGTCAATCGGTCCATGTTCAGCATCCGCACAGGCGGCCCTTCTGCGGAATGACCAATCAGATTGTGATAGACGATGTAATAGGAGTCCATGTCCGGCCCGAGCACCGTCGCGCTGTGGCCGAGCCCGTTGAAATCCTTCGCCGTCGAGATGATGATCGGGTTGTTCGCCGCGATCGTATACATCCCATCCGGCGCCTCATGCCCGACTGCATAGTTGACGCGGTAGCCTTTGCTGAACACATGGTTGCCGGTGTAGGTCAAGAAGTAGCGGCCATTCCGCTTGATGATCATCGACCCTTCCGTCCAATGGCCGAGCGAGCTGTTCAGCTTCGTCCCCGCTTCCATCGTGTATGGATCGCTCATGCGGCTAGCCACGATCCCGCCGGATTCAGCCCGGGTGAACGTCCAGCTCGCGTCGTCGTCGATGAACACGGAGCCGTCGATCGTCTGCCCGAGGTTCTCCGTCTCGATCTTGAACGGCCCGGTCGGGCTGTCGGACCGCAGCACATAGTGCCCTTTGCCGGCCGGGGAGGTGTACATATAGAAGGCGCCGTTCCAATAAACGACCTCCGGGGCGTAAGCGCCTTCGGTCAGCGGCTCCTCGGTTACCAGCCCCGCGTATGTCCAATTCACCAGATCGTCCGAGCTCCACGCCTTGACGCCGATGCGCCAATCCTTCGTGCTGCAGTAGAGATAATACTTGCCGTTATGGCGCAGCACGTACGGGTCGCCGATGCCGTAATCTTCCCATTCATCAGGCAGCGTCATCGGGTTCTCGTAGGTTCTCTCCATCGTTACCGCCACCTTGTCGCTTGCTTCGTTGTCGTCTTCGGACATCCATAGCGCGCCGCCAGCGGCCGCCGCGATGATCACGGCACCAGCGCCGAGCAGCGCCCATTGCTTCGCGGGCCGCTTCATGCGTTACCCTTTGATCCCGCTGATCGCCATCGATTCGATGAAGTAGCGCTGCGCCAGGAAGAAGACGATAATGACCGGCAGCAGAGCGATGATAGACGCCGCCATCATGGACGGATAATTGGAATTGGAGATGTAGTTCGACTGCATGCTCGCGATGAGCACCTGAATCGTCTGCTTCTCCGGCGTATGCAAGTAAATGAGCGGCCCCATGAAGTCGTTCCAGATGTGCATGAACCCGAGTGCCGCTTGCGCCGCGATCGCGGGCTTCGCAATCGGCAAGGCCACCGTCGTGAATGTGCGGAAGTAGCCGCAGCCGTCGATTTTGGCCGCATCGATCAGGTCGTTCGGAATCGCGCCCTGCATGAACTGCCGGAAGAAGAAGATGGTGACGATATTGCCGAATAATCCCGGTACGATGAGCGGCAGCAGCGTATCGACCCATCCCAATTCGGAGAAGCCGATATACTGCGGGATCATGACGACCGAATACGGGATCATCATCGTGCCGAGCAGCGCCATGAAGATCGCTTCCTTGAACGGAAAATCGAATTTCGAGAACGCGTACGCCGCCATGGCCGCGACGAACAGGCCGACGGAGAGCACGACCACGACGATGATCGCGCTGTTCATGAACCCGTGCAGCAGCGGCGCCTTATCCCACACGTCCGAATAGTTGGACCAGGTCAAGGGATTCGGAACCCACTGCGGCGGCACGTCGAACACGTGCTCCTGCGTCTTCAGCGACGTCGATATCGTCCAGATGAGCGGTCCGAGCATGATTACAGAGCCCACGAGCAGTAGAGCATAGATGATTGCATTGATAAGCCGGCGTTCTTTCGCCATTGTCCTTCACGCCTCCTAACGGTCGTGCTTACGTTTAGTCCTGATATACCCATCGCTTGGAGAAGCGGAATTGGATCAGCGTCACGATGAAGATGAGTATGCCGAGCACCCAGGCGACCGCGCTCGCGTAGCCCATGTTGAAGTATTTGAACGCTTCCTGGAAAATGTAGAATACGATCGTGCCCCCGCTATATTCCGGTCCGCCGTCCGGTGTCAAAATGTACATTTGGCTGAACGCCTGGAACGTGCCGATCACGCCCATGACAACGACGAAAAAGTGAATCGGGGAGAGCAGCGGCAGCGTAATATGCCTCAGCTGGTGCCATCTGGTCGCGCCATCCACTTCGGCAGCCTCATAGTATGTGGAGGATATGCCTTGCAGACCGGCCAGATACAGCACCATCGTGCCGCCGACGCCGCCCCACAGGCCGAGCATCAGGAACGATGGCTTCACCCAGTTCGGATCGCCGAGCCAGTTCGGTCCCTGCACGCCGAAGATGCGCCAGATGAATTCATTGATGATGCCGTAGTCGTAGTTGAGCAGCCACTGCCACAGCAGCGAGATCGCGATAATCGGGGAGACGACCGGAATATAATAGATCGTTCTGAAGATCGAGATGCCCTTGAGCGGCCGATTCATCATTACCGCGAGCGCGAGCGCTACGATCATGCCCAGCGGAATGCCGAGCAGCAGATAAAACGTGTTGTACAGCGCCTTGAAAAATTTCTCGTCTTCCACCATCTTGGCGAAGTTATCCACCCCGACGAATTTGGCTGGCGACATCATATCCCATGACATGAAGCTGAGACCGAACGAGGTCAGCAGCGGCGCCAGGCCGAAGATCAGGAAGCCCAGCATGGGCGGCGCCACGAACGCTAAGGACCATAACATCTCCTTGCGCCGGAAGCCGGTTGTTTTCTTCTTCATAACATATCCTCCCCTGCCGCAAGCGCGCAGGAGGGGCGAAGGTGCGGATGCCCGACCTCTTCGCCCCTCCCGTCCGCTATTCGGGCCTTACTTGTTGCCTTCGTCGAACAGCTTCTGAAGCTTCGGCTGCTCTTCCTTCAAGAATTCCGCAGCCGTCTTCTTGCCCGTCCACACTTGGCTGGCGTCCTGATTGAACGTATCCAGCCACTTCAGGTTCTTGGAGCCGACTTCGATCGGCGGTCTGCCGTAGTCTTCGATAATGTCGAGGAACACTTGACGGTTCTCAGGCGATTTGTCCATCTGGAGGAACTCGCCTTTCGCCATGTCGATCAGGTTCGGCACCGCTTGGCCCAGCTCATAGTTCTGCTTCTGGGAATCGCGGTCCAAGCTCAGGTAAGCGGCCAGTTGGAACGCATCTTCCGGATGTTCGGTGTTCTTGCCCACGACGAAGCCGAGCGAGCCGAGCCATGTTGCCGTCTTACCCGTGTTCGGGCTCGCCGGCCATGCCGCGATGTCCCATTTGAACGGCAGTTTCCAGAAGCCCGGCTGATCCCATGGGCCCATCGGGAACATCGCGATTTTGCCGGCTACGAAGCGTGCGTACCCGCCTTGCGCCTTCTCGTCGTCCGGCGAAGGGCTGACTTGGTATTTGTTGCGCAGATCGGCCGCGAACTGCATGGCCTCCGCGAACTCCGGCGTGTCGATCGTAATGGTGCCCGTGCTGTAATCGACCCAGTCGCCGCCGTTGCCCCATACCGCCGATTCCAGCGAGTATCCGCCGATGCCGAACGTGTCAATCTTGCCGCGCGAATTTTTGACCGTCAGCTTCTGCGCGTCAGCCAGCATGTCATCCCATGTATATTCGCCTGCTTTGGCGCTCGGGTAAGGAAGACCGGCTTTGTCGAACAGATCTTTGTTGTACGCCATCGCCCATGGGCCGACGTCCTTCGGCAGGCCGTACAAGCTGCCTGTGCCGACAGACTTGCCGTCGAACCGGTAGCGGTCGAGCGCCGATTTCCACACATTGTTCGGATCAACCGTACCGGCCGATTCGATCAGGGAGTCCAGGTTGAGCAGTTGGTCGCTGCTGACGAGCTTATTGAAGTGAGCGCCGCCCGCGTAGAACACGTCCGGCGTCTTCTTCGCCGCGATGAGCGTATCGAGCTTCTGGTAATACTCGGCCGACGGCACGACCGTATATTTGACCTTCTTGTTCGGATATTTCTTCATGTAGTCGTCGATCAGCTTCTGGAACACCGCTTTCTCGGTGTCGCCGCCCCAGCCCATGAACTCAATCTCGGACTTCGCGTCCGCAGCCGCCGTCGAACCGCCATTGTTCGCGCCCTCTGCAGCCTTGCCATCGTTCTTGCCTTGCTCGGCGTTACTGCCCGCATTCGCCGGCTGATTCGCATTCCCGCCGCCGTTATTGTTGTTCGATGCGCAGCCAGTTACGCCCAGCGAGAGCACCAGCATTGCCGCCACCGACATGTGAGACCATTTCTGCTTCCAAATCACCATTTGGCTTCCCCCTTAAGGATGAATGATTCCGTGTGAAACAAATAAGTCGGCGCATAAAGCGCTACGCCATGATGTTCGACTCCCCCGCTGTTTTGCCCTTGCGGTCGCATCTAGTTTCTTTGTTTTGTTACAACTTATTTGTTTGTATCCAAAATATACATGTGTCTTAAACGTTTTGTCAACGCTTTCTTTCAAAAAAAGTGAATCATTATTGATCCCTCCCCCTTCCCCCTCCGCCGAGGGGAACCATAGGGCTTTGCCCTCTGGACACCCCTCTTCGTGCGGACATGTTTGTTCGCGGTCGGCGGGTTGCTTCGAGCTGGGCACGCTTTTGTCCTGGCGGACAAAGCTCCATACCCTGTGTCATCGTGCTGACCTACGTTATCGTGCGCTTGCGCGAACGCACTTTACGTTTTGATCCACAACAGGAATGGATGCATGATTTACTGAGCAACAAAAAAAGTTTCAGACCCTCGCGCAACCGCGGGATCTGAAACTTAGGGGCCGACCTATATGCGGGCCGTCCGGCGCTATTCATATTGCATGCGCATGATAATGCCTTGCGGATAATCGCCGAATTGCCGGCCGAACAGGTTCATGCCGCCATGATGCTTGGCGTCAGGCTTCAGTCCGATCCGGAACGTAATGTACGGCTTCTCCTCCAGGCGCAGATCCGCAAGCTTCGTAGCGGAGCAGCGTTCGCTGTCGACCGTGCTGCGCGCGGCGTCGACCGCCCATGTCTTGAGCAGGCCGTGCTGCGTGCTGGAGTCGTTCCACCAGGAAGGGTTCAGCTTACCACGGTGATCGCCGAAGTCGCCGGGCGAGATCCAAGAGCCAACCTCGGCATCATTGATCCACACCGTAATCTCGGATGGCCAGTCGTTGTTGTAATTCGGCGCCTCCGAGCATAGCTCCAGCGAGAATTCGAGGGAAGTGACGCGCGCGCCGGACGGCAGCTTCTTCGGGAACCGGTATTCGATCCAGCCCTTGCGCAGCCAGATGATCTCCGCGGTCCGGCTGTCCGGATGGTAGAAGTTGTCCGGCTCGTCCTCTGCGAACAGCATACCCGTCGCGCTCGCCATCCCGCAGGTCGGCTGGATGTCGAAGTCGATGAAATGACCGATCGGCATCTCGACTTCAATCAGCTTGCTCGTATTCTGATAGAACGCGATCGGGTTGAGGATCATGCGCACATCGTCGAAATTACGGCTGCATACCTTCATCGCGCCCCTTGAGGCCGGCTGCAGCTCGGTCAGAATCAGCTCGGCCTCCTCCAGCACTTTCACGTTCGTGGCGGCGGTCGAGACCGGGATGTTCAGCTCTTCCGCGATCTCGATAATATTGACGTTGGGCTTCGTCAGCAGCAGCTTAATGATGCCGATGCGCGTATGCGTGCTCAAGGCATGGGCGACCTTGACCAGGCGGTCCGGCTCTTCGATGGTCAGTTCTAACAACGATAGACCTCCCTTTTATTGTTTTCTTACCGTAATTTAATCACTACCCTTATCATTTGTCCATATATTTTGTAACAAAACGTTAGTTTGTTAACCGATTAATATCTAACAGATGTCAATTCCAATCCAAATACACCGCGGTATCCCAGAATAACCTGATTAATACCCTCATTATTCGATATCGTTTCGTGTTCCTTGCCTTGTTCATAAATAGGAGCGGTGCATCGCCTTTGGATATCTCTTGCAAGAGAAATATTCTTTCCTCTGCCTCAGTGCGGCTCCTGCTTCTAGGCCCCCATATATTCCAAAAAAAATATACCTAATCGGTTATAAGCGGAACTCCGCCCTCTTTGCTATACTCCGAATTGAAAACGCTACCATAATCTCGAGAGGAGGTGCTGCCCGCTCCATAGCATACGCCGAAAGACCATTCTTACTTACGACTTAAAGGAGATGATCGACAATGAAACCTTGGCGAACGCTGCTTCTCGGCGCGGCCGCGCTCATGCTGCTGCCCGTTCAAACCTATGCCTTCAGCAACCCATTCAATCTCACGAGCTCGTGGCGCTGGGCTAATAATGATTTCTACGGCGAGGGCGATCCGTACATCCTGAAGTTCAACGGCACCTATTATCTGTACGTCAGTACGGTCGACGATCAGACGGGCGTGAAGGTATGGTCGTCGACCAACCTGGTCGACTGGACCTACCGCGGGTTATGCACGACCGAGTCGATCACCAAAGCGGCTTATGCGCCCGAAGTCGTCTACTGGAACGGGAAGTTCTATATGTACACGTCGCCGGGCGGCGGCGGCCACTACGTGCTGGCGAGCGACAGTCCGACCGGCCCGTTCACCGTGCAGACCGGCAACTTAGGCATGGGCATCGACGGCAATGTATTCATCGACGACGACGGCAAATGGTACTTCTACGGTACCGGCTCCGATACGATCCTGGCCCGCCCAATGCCGACCCCGACGACGTTCGGCGCGTCTGCCGCGACCGGATTGTCCATGTCGGGCTGGACCGAGGGCTCGACGGTGCTCAAGCGGAATGGCAAGTATTACATGACCTATACCGGCAACCACGTCTGGAGCACGGCCTACCGGGTCAATTACGCGACGAGCTTAAGTCCGACGAGCGGCTTCACTCCGGCCGCCGGCCAGAATCCGGTCCTGATCGATACGGAAGGCGCCAATGTCGGACTCGGCCACAACGGCATGGTGCAAGGCCCGGATCTCGACTCCGATTACATCGTGTACCATTCGCACGCCCACGGCGGCAATGCCGTCTATCCGGGCCGCAAGATGAACATGGACCGCGTCGTCTGGAACGGCGACAAGCTGCTCGTGCTTGGGCCGACGACCGCCGCGCAGCAGAATCCGGAGCTGCCGGATTTCGAGGACCGCTTCAACCGGACCACGATTGGCACCGGCTGGACGAACGTCGGCGGCGGCACGTGGGGGATCTACAATCAGGAGCTCATGTGGCAGGACACGATCGGCAATACGTCGACCTACCGGCAGGTGACCGCTGCCAGCTCTGCCGCCGACTATACGGCGGAATTCAACACCAAGCAGATGAAGCAGGGCACGAGCGCCAATCCGGTCTACGGCGCCGTATTCTCCTACACGAACGAGAGCAATTACGGCACCGCGGTGCTCAATCGCAATCTGAACCGGCTTGAGACGAATTTCGTCGTCGGCGGCGTCAGCCAAGGCTGGCAGTACGCAGCGCTTCCGGCCGGCTACGACTACACGAAGTGGCACAGCATCCGCGTCGAGAAGGCCGGCTCGGCGTTCACCGTGTACGTAGACGGCATGAAGAAGCACGCGCGGACGGTCAGCGGGCTTGGCGGCGGCAAGATCGGCTATACGACGACCGACGCCCACGCCGACTTCGGCTACGCAGCCTTCAGCAACAAAGTGAACGGCAGCAGCGCTTGGAATGCCTACAAGCCGCTGCCTGGCAAGATCGAAGCCGTCCACTACATGAATGGCGGCGAAGGCGCCGCGTATCATGATCTGACGGCGGACAATCTCGGCGGCGCATATCGCAGCGGGTCTGTCGATATTCGCAGCTCCGCTGCCGAAGGCAAAAACATCGTCGGCTGGAATCAGACAGGCGAGTGGCTGAAGTATCGGGTGAATGTCGCCGAGACCGGCTATTATGATCTGGACACGCGGCTGGCCACCACCTTTACGGATGCAAGCTTCCGAGTTTGGGACGGGACGACCGATCTGACCGGCATCGTGACGGTGCCGAGCACGGGCGACTGGGAGAGCTGGCGAACGGTAAGTAAGAAGGGACTCTACTTAACCGCCGGCAACCATGAGCTGCGCTTCGAATTCGTGAAGGGCGAATTCGACTTCAGCGGCATGACGTTCTCGCGAGGCGATGCGGCGACCGCGCTGCAGGACGACTTCAACGACGGCAATGACAACGGCTGGACGCGCTTCGAGGGCAATTGGTCGGTGACAGGCAGCGAGCTCGCTTCGACGGGTGGCGGCGCGTTCGCCAAGACGACGATCGGCAACGAACGGTGGGCGGATTATACGGTAGAATCGGATATCAAGCTGGTCGATACGACGGGCGATGCCGGCCTGCTCGTGCGGGTCAACAATCCGGCCAATGGCACGGTGCTCGCGAACAATCCCGATTACGTACAGGGCTACTATGCCTTCGTGAAGCCAAGCGGCGTCTACTTGGGCAAAATGAATTACGGCTACGAGGCGCTCGCGTCCGCGCCGGTCACGCTGGCTGCGAACGCATGGCATCATATGAAGGTCGTCGCCAGCGGCACGACGATCCAGGTGTTCGTCGGCGACATGAGCACGCCGAAGATTACGTACACCGACAATAGCGCGAATCCGTTCACGCACGGCAAAGTCGGCCTCCGGACGATGAACAACGCCACGCGGTTCGATAACTTCCGCGTCGCACCGTAACCTGCGAGATGCTGTGAGCTCGATTCCGGCGGGATTGCACAACTGCAAATAACTGCAATTCGCATGACAAAGGGGCTAGCCTGGCGCGTCATCCTCCGATGACCGCCAAGGTTAGCCCCTTGCGCGTATGCCTCTCTCGTACTCTCTTGACCTCGTTACGGAGACATGATCAGCCGCGTCGGCACGACATGTCTTCCCTCCGAACGCATTCCCGCCCGAATCTGCTCCGTCAGCAGCGCAACAGCCGACTCGCCGATCGCCGACTCCGCCTGCTGTATATAGGCGATGCCTTCGATCTCCGGGTCATCGAACGTCACGATGCGCTTGCGCCCCGCGCCGTCAGTTCCGAATACGCGGACGAGCGCCCGATAGGCCGCTCGCGCCAGCTCGACGTCGATCGCCACGATTGCCGTGAACGATGCATGGTGAATGCGAATCCATGCCTCCAGCGCATCGGTCGCCTTCTCCTTCGGAACGTTGAACAAATCATAGGACACGATCTTCCGACTAACCGTCTCCTCCGGGATGCCGTGCTCTGCCAGCGCTTCCTCGAAGCCCGCCAGACGGTCAATGACGACGCTGTGCTCCTTCGGCGGCGTCAGCAGCGCAAGGCGGCGGTAACCTTCGCCAGCCAGATGGGCGACGGCCGTCCGGGCTCCCGCCCGATTGTCCGAGCTGACGCTGGCGACGTCCAGATCGGTGTAGTAACGGTCGATCAGAACAAGCGGACAGCCCTGCGCAAGCGCGAAATCGAGGGTCTGGCGCTCCTGCTCCGCCCCGATCGGGAACAGAATAAGCCCTGCGATGCCAAGCGCGCGCAGCTGCGCGATCGATTCGCGCTCCTTCGCGGGGCTGCCTCTGGAGACGCGGATGACGAGCGTATAGCCCCGCTCGTTGACCGCGTTTTCAATCCCGTCCAGCAACCGCTGCTCGACCTTCGTGCGCATGGACGGAATGATCATGCCGATCATTCCGCCCGTTAAGGGCGTCTCCCCGGCGGGCGCCGCAGGTCGCAGGACCTCAGCCGCTATTTTCCCGTCCGGAGGCATGCGAAGCCCGAATGCAGCCTCGCCCGCGACGAAGGTGCCTTTGCCCTTCATTCGCACGACGATGCCTTCGTCGGCCAAGCCGCTTAATGCATTCTTGGTCGTGATGAGACTGACGTGGAACTGCTCGGCCAGCTCCTTCTCGGACGGAATCCGGTCGCCCGGACGAAGGTTGCCGAGCGCGATTTGCGCCTTAATGGCTTGTTGAATTTGTTTGTATAACGGCATGTCCTTCATGGGAATCACCACTACTACTATACTTCGGGCGAAGCCTCTTGGACAATGCCGTCTTGGCGAGGGAAGTGCGTCTTTGCGCCCCCCCCCCCCCCCCCCCCCCC